>JAFAZZ010000123.1 GCA_019239375.1 Solirubrobacterales bacterium
CCATGTCGCTCGGGCGCGGCGTCAAGCTGCCCCTGCGCGAGATCACGGTCAGGACCTCGCGCTCCTCGGGTCCGGGCGGACAGCACGCCAACGTCACGTCCTCGCGCGTCGAGGCGATCTTCGACGCCGAGGCCTCAGACACGCTGACCGATGAGCAGAAGCACCGCGTGATAGCCCGGCTCGGTCCGCGCGTGACCTCGGTGGCGCAGGACGCCCGCAGCCAAGCCCGCAACCGCGAGCTCGCGCTCGAACGCTTGCGCCAGCGCCTGGCCGGCGCCCTCGCCGTGCCCCGCCGGCGCCACCGCACGCGCCCGACGGCCGCCTCGGTGGAGCGCCGGTTGGATGTCAAACGCCGCCAGTCCGCTCGTAAGCGCGAGCGCCAGCCCCCGCCAACCGACGATTAGTGGTCGTCCCGTGGGTACCGTCGCATCGCTAGAGGTGCCACGGGTGAGGTTGCGCGAGGAGCCCGTCAACCTCCCGTCCTGTCGGGCGTACGTTGCCGGTCACGGACTAGCCTCAGGGTCATGCGCTGGCTCGTCGACGGCACGAATGTGATCGGCACCCGGCCCGACGCGTGGTGGAAGGACCGCGACGCCGCGATGCTGCGGCTGGTCGACATGCTCGAGCGCTGGGCGGCGGACAGCGGCGAGGACGTCGTCGTCGTGTTCGAGCGCCCACCCCGGCCGCCCATCCGCTCCACCGTCATCGAGGTCGCTCACGCACCCAAGCCCAAGCCGAACGCCGCCGACGACGAGATCGTGAGGCGCCTGCGCGCCGAGGCGGATCCGGCCGCGGTACGCGTGGTCACCTCAGACCGGTGGCTGGCCGACCGCGCGTGGGCGGTCGGCGCCAGCGTGGAGGGCGCCGACTCGTTCCGTAATCGCGTAGACAACTCTTAGCAAGCGTTCAGCCGGGGTTCATCGCAAGGCGCAGACCCCTGCCAGAATCAAGCCATGGCCGAGCAACCACGCCGGCGTGAGACAAGTCCGCGTTTGCGGCCCGGCGCGCCGCCACCGCAGCAGCCGGGCTGGAAGGTCACGCCGGCACCGGACGGCCGCGGTCAGCAACCGGCAAAGCCGCCGTCCGGTCCGAACCCGCGTTGGCTTGCACTGTTTTTGATCGTCGCGCTGCTCGCGCTCAACTTCTGGGTCTCCTCGCAGGTGCTCGGTCCAAACCCGCGAGTCGATGTCCCGTACTACCCGACGTTCCTGAGCCAGGTCCAGCAAAACAACGTCAGCTCGATCTCGTCGACCGACAACTCGATCCAGGGCACGTTCAAGAAGGCGGTCAAGTACCCAGCGGACAGCGCGAGCGCGCCGACCACCGTCTACTTCTCGACCCAGATCCCGTCGTTCGCGCCCAGCTCCCAGCTGTTCGATCTGGTCCAGAAGTACAGCATCACCACCACAGCGCACCCGCCCAATCCCGGACCCTCGTTCCTGGCCAGCCTGATCTTCGGCTTCGGGCCGACGCTGCTCTTCCTGCTGCTGCTGGTCTGGATTTTCCGGCGGGCGGCGCAGGGCGGCGGCGCCGGCGGCCTGATGTCGTTCGGCCGCTCGCGCGCCCGGCGCGTCGAAGGCGCCGAGCAGCACGTCACGTTCAACGACGTGGCCGGGATCGACGAGGCCAAGGCCGAGCTCTCGGAGATCGTCGATTTCCTGAAGAACCCCGACAAGTACGTCAAGCTCGGCGGCCGGATCCCCCGCGGGGTCCTGCTGAGCGGCCTGCCCGGCACCGGCAAGACGCTGCTCGCGCGCGCAGTGGCGGGCGAGGCGGGGGTTCCGTTCTTCCAGATGTCCGCTTCGGAGTTCGTCGAGATGATCGTCGGCGTCGGCGCCTCGCGCGTGCGCGACCTGTTCCAGCAGGCCAAGACCGCTGCGCCCGCGATCATCTTCATCGACGAGCTTGACGCGATCGGCCGCTCGCGATCCTCGGCCGGGCCCAACATCTCCGGCGGTCACGACGAGCGCGAGCAAACGCTCAACCAGATCCTCACCGAGATGGACGGGTTCGACCCGCGCAGCGGGGTGATCGTGCTCGGCGCGACCAACCGCCCCGAGATCCTCGATCCGGCGCTGCTGCGGCCGGGCCGGTTCGACCGGCGCGTGTTCGTCTCGCCACCGGACCGGGCCGGCCGTGAGGCCATCCTCCGGGTCCACACGCGCGGCGTTCCCCTCGCTCATGACGTGAACCTTGGCGACATCGCTTCCGCCACCCCGGGCATGGTCGGCGCCGACCTCGAGAACCTGGTCAACGAGGCCGCGCTGCTAGCCGCCCGGCGCAACCACGACAAGGCAGGCCGCGAAGACTTCACCGACTCGCTCGAGCGGATCGTGCTCGGCGCCGAGCGCAAGGTGATGATCTCCGAAGAGGACCGCCGGCGCACCGCCTACCACGAGGCCGGGCATGCCATTGTCGGGATGCTCACTCCCGGGGCCGACCCGGTGCGCAAGGTCTCGATCATCCCGCGCGGGCAGTCGCTCGGCGTCACCTTCTCGGCCCCGGACGCGGACCGGTTCAACTTCGAGCAGCAGCACCTGCTGGCGCAGATCAAGGTCGCGCTGGGCGGGCGCAGCGCGGAGGAGATCGTGTTCGGCGACATCACCACGGGCGCCGAGTCCGACATCCAGCACTTGACCCGGATCGCCCGCAGCATGGTCGGGCGCTGGGGCATGAGCCGGGCTATCGGTCCGATCGCCGTACTCCCCCAAGACGGCATGAGCCCGCTCCTTCCGGGCGTCGCGGAGACCTCCGAGGCGACTCAGCGGCTGGTCGACGAGGAGGTCAGGCGGATCGTCGAGTCAGCGCACACCCAGGTCTCGACGCTGCTGCGCGAGCACCGCGTGAACCTCGACTCGCTCGTGTCCGCCCTGCTCGATCACGAGACGCTCGATGAGGCCGACGCCTACGCCGCCGCCGGGCTCCCGCGCAACCCGTTCGCCGAGCCCGAGCCGCACCTCACGCTCGAGGCCGGACCCCCGAGCTGATCAGGCGCGCGAGCTGATCAGTCACCCAGGCGCGTCATGCGCGCCAGCGCCTCGTGGCATTCGACCACTCGGCGTTTCACCGGATCGTCATCGGGACGGTCGTGCACGAGGTCCCACGTCCGGTCGGCCACCTCGCGCGCCGAGTCGGCCGTCGCGCTCTGCCAGAGGCGGTCGACCAGCGTGAGTTCGAAGCTCTGGATTTGATCGGCGGGGTCGCCGGGAGGCATGCGCGGGAGCGGCTCGGCGATCGTTTCCTTCCACATTGCGGTCGCGACCAGGAGCCGGTTGCGCAGCGTGATCTGGTCGATCGGCGACATCAGCGCCAGCCTAACTGATCTGCTCGGCGGCTCTCAGCGCAGCGCCGGAAGTTGCTGTTTGACGCTGAGAACCGGCGCGAACAGATCGCCCTGCTCCTCGGCGCGGGCCAGCAATTGGCGCGCCTCGAAGGTGAGCAAGTCCTCGTCACGGCGCTCGCGGCAATCCGCGACCTCCTCCCAGCTGACGGGCGTTGAGACCGTGGGCCGCTCGCGCGCGCGTAGCGAGTACACGGTGGCGGTTGTCTTGTGCTCGTCGTTCTGGCTCCAGTCGACGAGGATCTTTCCGGGTCTGAGCCTCTTGGTCATGCGGGAAACGACGAGCTCGGGCATGCGCTGCTCGAGCACTTCCGCCACGCGCCGCGCGAACGACTTGGTCGCGCGGTAGTCGATCGGGGTGTTGAGCGGCACGTACACCTGGAGCCCCTTGGAGCCGGAGCTTTTGGCCACGCTCTCCAGGCCCAGCTGCTCGAACAGGCCGCGCAGCACCAGCCCGACCTCACAGCACTGGACGATCCCGGCCGGCGCGCCCGGGTCGAGATCGAACACCATCATCGTCGGGCGGTCGGGGCGCTGTGCTTCGGACAAGGATGTGTGGAGCTCGACGTCGGCCAGGTTGGCCAGCCAGATCAAGGTGGGCCGGTCCTGCGCGAGCGTGTAGTTGATATCCCCGATCCGGGCGGTCTGGACCCACTCCGGTCGGTGCGAGGGCGACTGCTTCTCGTAGAAGTAAGGCTGATCCACGCCGTTGGGGTAGCGCTTGAGAGTGAGCGGGCGATTGTGCAGGTGTGGGAGCACGACCGGCGCCACTCGGGCGTAATAGGCGATGAGCTCGCCTTTTGTGAAGCCGGCCTTTGGATAGAGCACCTTGTCCCAGTTGGTGAGCTTCAGCTCGCGCCCCTCGGTGGTGACGAGCAGCGCACCTTCGGGGAGACGCTCGACGGTTTCGAACATCGCCTCCGGGGAGCCGGGGTCCGCGGGAGGCGCCTCCGTGGTGTGATCGACGGCGCCGGGCACGACCTCGAGCGTCACCTCGCGCGGCGGCTTGTCTTCGCGCAGGCCTTTGAACGAGGGTGCGCGCATGATCCGCTCCGCGGTCCACTCGCGCAGCTCGACCTCGGCGACCAGGCGCGGCTGGACGAACACCGTCTCACGGGGGAGCTTGGGCGCGGCGTCGAACGGATTCTGTTTGCCCCTCAACGGCTCGAGCCGCTTTTGCACCTCGTCGAGCGTCTTTTCGGTGAAGCCGGTGCCGACCCGTCCCGCGTAGCGGAACGCGCCGTTCTCGTAGTAGCCCATCAGCAGCGCGCCGATCCGGCTGGACCGCCGGCCTTCCCCGGGGACCCAGCCGCCGATCACGAGCTCCTGGCGCATCGTGTGCTTGATCTTCAGCCAGTTGCCACTGCGCCGGCCCGGCTCGTAGCGGCACTCCAGGCGCTTGGCCACGACGCCCTCGAGGCCCTGCTTGGCCGTCGCCTCGAGCAATAGGTTCCCTTCGCCGGGGTGAGCGGCCGGGACCCGCCACGCCGGCCCACTCAGCTCGAGCGAGTCGAGCTTGGCCCGCCGGTCGCGGTAGGGCAACTCGATCAAGGAGTGGCCGTCCAGGTAGAGCAGGTCGAAGATTGCGTACATCACCGGCATGCTGCTCTGGAGGCGTCGGATGGCTGAGCTTCCCCGCACGTGCATGCGGCGCTGGAGCCGCTCGAAGCTTGGGCGTCCGTTCTCGTCGAAGGCGACGATCTCCCCGTCGAGCACGGCCTCGTGCATACCGAGCGCGCTGAGGAGCCCGCGCACCTCTGGATAGGCCTCGGTGACGTCGTTGAGGTTGCGGCTCTCCAAACGCAGGCGCCCGGGCTGCACATAGGCGATCGCCCGTACCCCGTCCCACTTCACCTCAAAGGACCAGTTCTGCTCGTCGTGCGGCAGCGTGCTCGACGGCCTCGCCATCATCGGGAGGAGCCGCTCAGGCATGGGCTCGCGGTCCGGGTCCGCTGGCGGATCCATCCGGTGGATCATCCAGTCGTTGGCCGAGTCCCCGGGCTTGCCGATTGGGAACATCCCGTAGCGCCCGCTCAACCGCTCACCGTGGAAGGTGACCTCGACCTTGCGCGCCTCCCACTTGTGGAGGTCGTACGTCCCCTGGTCCCAAATCGTCATCGTGCCGGCGCCGTACTGACCCTTGGGTATCTCCCCGTGGAACTCGAGATACTCGAGCGGGTGGTCCTCGGTACGCACGGCCAGGCGGTTGGCCGACGGATCCTGCGGGATGCCGTTGGGGATCGCCCACGAGGCGAGGACGCCATCGTGCTCGAGCCGGAGGTCCCAGTGCAGGCGGGTGGCGTGGTGCTCCTGCACGACGAACCGGCGCCCGTCCGCGCCTGCGCCAGCGTCGCCCGTGGGCTCTGAGGTTGCCTCGAAGTCGCGCTTGGCGCGGTACTCGCCGAGCTTGCGTGCGTCCTTGGTTCTGGGCACCGGTACTCATGATGGCGAAGAGACCAAGCGCCAGTCTTCACAAACGTTTACCCGCGCGCGCCACAATTGCCCGCGTGGCGCGCGTATTGGTAGTCGACGACGAACCCGCCGTCCGCCGAGCGCTCGAGCGTGCTCTGAGGCTCGACCGCTACGACGTCGAGCTGGCCGGCGACGGCGAGGAGGCGCTCGACATGCTCGCCAAGTCGCCGCCTGACGCGGTGATCCTCGACATCGGGATGCCGCGCCTGGATGGGCTCGAGGTGTGCCGGCGGATGCGCCAGGCTGGCGACCGGACTCCGATCCTGATGCTGACCGCGCGCGACGCGATCGATGACCGCGTGGAGGGACTCGACGTGGGCGCCGACGACTACCTGGTCAAGCCGTTTGCGCTCCGCGAGCTGCAAGCGCGGCTGCGGGCGCTACTGCGCCGCTCGGGCGACGGCACCGAGGGCGAGGTGCTGCACTACGCCGATATGGTGCTCGACCCGATCGCGCACGAGGTAAGGCGGGGCGACCGGGTGATCGAGCTGTCCAAGACCGAGTTCCTGCTGCTCGAGCTGTTCATGCGCCACCCCCGGCAGGTCCTCACGCGCTCTACGATCTTCGAGAACGTGTGGGGATACGACTTCGGACCGACGTCCAACGCCCTCGGCGTGTACATGGGCTATCTGCGGCGCAAGACCGAAGCCGGCGGCGAGCCGCGCCTACTGCACACGGTCCGGGGTGTCGGCTACGTGCTCCGGGACTGAACCCGGAGGTTGGAAGTGTCGCTGCGCAAGAGACTCGCCTGGGTGGCAGCGTCGGCCGTTGGGCTGGCCGTCATCCTCGTCTCGATCGTGTGTTACATGGTGGTGCGCGGCCAACTGCTCAACCAGGTGGACGATGCGCTGCGGGCGCAGGCGGCGTCAGTGCAGAGCCAGGGACAACGTGCGCTCAATCAACCGCCCGTCGGGCCGCCCGTGAGCGCCGGCGGCCCGGCGCAGTACTACCAGGTCGTTGCGGCAGACGGGTCGACCGGCGGCGATATCGCGCTGCCGTTGCCTCCGGGCGCGACCTCAGTGGCTATGGGCCAGGCGGGCCAGTTCTTCTCCAACGTCCAGATCGACGGGAACCAGTTCCGCGGGCTGACGTTCCCGGCCACCGTGGACGCCAACTTTGCTGGGGAAAATGGCGCAGTGACGCTGTTGCGTCCCCTCGCCCCGGTCCAGCGCATCCTCGGGACCCTGCGCCTCGTGTTGCTGCTCCTGTGCGCCGGCGGCATCGGTCTCGCCGCGGTGCTCGGCCGCCTCGCGTCTCGGCGAGTGCTCGCACCGTTGGCCGAGGTCGCGCAGACCGCGCAGCACATCGAGGAGACCGAGGACCTGTCCAGCCGCATTCGCGTGCACGCCGATGACGAAGTCGGCCAGCTCGCCACCCGGTTCAACGCGATGATCGAGCGCCTCCAGCACTCGCGTGACGCACTCGACGAGTCGGTGCGTGCCCAGCGCCAGCTCGTGGCCGACGCCTCGCACGAGCTGCGCACCCCGATCACCAGCCTGCGCACCAACATCGAGGTGCTGCTCGAGCAAGGCGACGCGTTGAGCGACGAGGATCGCCGGCGGCTGCTCGCCGACGTGCTCGAGCAGAGTGAGGAGCTGAGCGGACTGATCGGCGACGTGATCGAATTGGCGCGCGGTGATCTGCCGATCACCACCGCCGAGGACATCCAGCTCGACCGGATCGTGGCCGAATCGGTGGCCCGAGCGAGGCGCGACTTCCCGCACGTGAACTTCGAGGCCACGCTCGAGCCGGTGATTGTGGAGGGGGTGCCGGAACGCCTCGCCCGCGCGGTCAACAACCTGCTCAACAACGCCGCCCACCACTCCGCGTCGGGTGGGCTCGTGGAGGTCACGGTCGACCCCAGCGGCGTGCGCGTGCGCGACCACGGCACCGGGATCGACGAGGCGGACCTCCCCTACATATTCGATCGGTTCTTCCGGGGAGCCAACTCGCGCCACCGCCAGGGCAGCGGGCTGGGGCTGGCCATCGTTCGCCAGGTCGCGGTCCAGCACGGCGGATCGGTCGACGCGGGCAACGGCCCCGACGGCGGTGCGATATTCACGCTCCGGCTGCCGGCGGCGGCCGCGGATCCACTGGCTCGCGCGGACGCGCCCTATCCCGAGGCGATCATCCGGTAACGATCGGCTTCACCGCCGACGGCGAGCGCAAGCGCTCGTCCGGGTGCTCGGAAGCCGCCGAGCGTGAGGTAACGTTCGCGCCCGGCTATGTGGAGCTCGCGGCGGACCCTGCTCGTGGTGTGCTTTCTCGTCGCGGCCGTCACGTTTGTCCGTGTCGGGAGTGCGCAGGCCGCGGAGTCTGTCTGCGCGCGCGTCCTCGGTCGAGCGCATGTCGGCGGGCCGACGAACACCGCCGCGTGGCGCGCTGGCATCGAAGCGCGCACTGCAGTGGTCGACCGTCCATCGGCAAAGAAGCTGCGCGTCTCGCGCTGGCTGGCGCCGGCCGACGCTCCTTGGCTGCTGGTGATCGGGCGCCCGCGTGTCGCCGATCACCGTTGCTGGTTGGCGGTCCGCCTTCCCTGGCGGCCGAACGACGCGGCTGGCTGGGTCAACGCCAACAACGTGGTCCTCACCCGGAGCCGGTGGCGCATCGAGGTGTCGACGGCCAGGCGGACGCTCACCCTGTTCAGCTCGGGCTCGCCCGTTCGCACGCTGAGTGTCGTGGTCGGGAAGCCCAGTACGCCGACGCCGGTCGGCCTGTTCGCGATCGTCTGGGCGATACCGTGGAACCCGAACGATTTCCTCGGCAGCTGGGTCCTCGAGCTCACCGCCCACAGCGACGTGCTCCAGCAGTTCGACGGCGGCGACGGAACCGTGGGGATCCATGGTCGCGGAGGGACGAGCCTGCTCGACCCGCTCGGGTCTGCTCGCAGCCATGGGTGCATCAGGGTCTCGAACGACTCGATCGATTGGCTGGTGCAGACGATCGGCGCGAACCAGTTACCCGGCACGCCGGTCGAGGTCAGCTGAGCCGCCCGGGATCGTACGCGGGCCGAGCAGCGGGCCTACCGCCTGGGCGGCCGCGCGATGCGCGCCTGGCGGGCGACCAGGAAGCGCCGGCGCAAGAACCAGGCGGACGCGCCGAACACGGCGGCCACCGGAACCAGTAGCAGCACGCGAATCGCCGGCGCCCCGACCGTGAGCACGATCACGAACTCGGCCGCCACGGCCGGAATCGCGGCGAGCAGGACAGTGTGCGAGCGGTAACCCGAGAAATGCTCACGGGCGGTCACCTCTGTAACGCCGAGCAGGCACAGGACCAGGCCGCCGATCAACGCCGGCCCGCCGTGCCGGATCACCCCGAAGACCAGCGCGACGAGCCCGGCGGCAATCGCGATCTCGGAGACCGGCAGGCCGCCGAACGGGCCCTCCGGACGTTCTCCGTAAGCGCCCAGCGGGCTGGCCCGGCGCGGCATCGAACTGGACCGTCCGGGAACGTCGCGCGGCACTCCGTCACCTGCCTGACCCGGCGCCGCGTCCCGCCCTTTTGGCGCCGCGGCGGCGGATGCCGGCCCGCGATCGTGGGGCCGGCGTTTGCGTGAGCGCGGCTTGGACCTCGGCGTGGCCACTGCCGAGCCAGGATACGTCAGGCGGCCTCCGGCTCCGCGTCGGAGAGTGCTACGGCGTGCGGGCCGAGTCAAATGGGTTCGACGCGTCGGCGAACTCGCGGAACAGCCCGGTCACCACGAACACGGTCTGTTCGGCGATGTCGACCGTGTTATCGCCGACCCGCTCCAGGCAGCGGGCCACGAGGATCATGAACATCGCCCACTCGCGCAGATCCAGGTTGTCTCCCACCTCGACCGCGCGGCGGAAGATCTCCCGGTTGAGCCGGTTGATCTCGATGTCCTGGCGCACCAGGTCCTGGGCCAGCTCGGTGTTGCGCCCGGCGAAGGCCTGCTTGGCCTGCGAGACCTGAGAGCGGGCCAGGCGGCCCATCCGCTCGATCGCGTCCAGGATGTCCTTGTCCTTCGGCGCTTCGTAGCCCGACAGCGGCACGAGCTTGGCGATGTTCACGCACTGGTCGCCCATCCGCTCCACGCACCGGATCACGTGCAGCAGCGCAGCGACGATGCGCAGGTCACCCGCCACCGGCGCCTGGCGGGCCAGGAGCGACAGGATGCCCTGGTGCACCTCGAGGTAGCGTCCGTCGATCCGGTCGTCGTCGGCGACGACCATGCCGGCCAGCTCGACATCCTGGTAAGAGATCGACTCGAGCGAGCGATCGAGCTGCTGGATGACCAGGTCGAGGCCGTCGAGCGCCTGCGTCTCGAGCGCGCGCAGCTGCTCGTGGAACTGGTGGCGAGTTTCTTGCATCGGGCGCGTTACCCGAACTTTCCGGTCACGTACCGCTCGGTGCGCTCGTCGTTGGGGCGAGTGAACATCTTGTTGGTCTCGTCGTGTTCGATGACCTCGCCGTCGAGCATGAACACGGTGGTGTCGGCTACGCGGGCTGCCTGCTGCATGTTGTGGGTGACGATCACGATCGTGTAGCGCTCCTTGAGCTCGTCGATCAGCTCCTCGATCTTGAGCGTGGCCACCGGGTCCAACGCCGAGCACGGCTCGTCCATCAGGATCACCTCCGGCTCGATGGCCACCGTTCGCGCGATGCACAGGCGCTGCTGCTGGCCGCCCGAGAGCCCCATCCCGGGTTCGCCCAACCGGTCCTTGACCTCGTCCCAGAGTCCGACCGACTGGAGCGAGCGCTCGACCAGGTGACGCAGGTCGTTCGTCTTGGTGCCGGTGAGCCGCAGGCCGGCTGCGACGTTGTCGAAGATCGACATGGTGGGGAATGGGTTCGGCTTCTGGAACACCATCCCGATCAGCCGGCGCACCGCGGTGACGTCGACGCCCTCGCCGTATACGTCGAGCTCGTCCAAGGTCACGCTTCCCTCGGCCCGCGCCCCAGGGATCTCTTCATGCATCCGGTTGATGCACCGCACCACCGTCGACTTGCCCGAGCCGGAGGGACCGATGATCGCGGTGACCTCGTTCGGCGGGAAGTCGATGCTGATGCCCTTGATGCTGTGAAGCGAGCCGTAGTAGGCGTGAAGGTCAGTGACCCTCACTCCGTGACCAGACTTCTTTACCTTCGCGCGAGAACCCGACGCTCCCGGCGCTGCCTGCGACCGCTCCGAAGGGCCCCCGGCGGTGGACATGTCGGTTTGTTCCTTACTCGTGGTTTCAGGCGGGATCATGCCATGCGACTCCTTCGTGAGACGAATCGGGCAATCAGGTTCAGGACAAGGATGATCGCGACGAGCGCGAGCGCGGCGCCCCACGCGCGATCGATCACCGCCTGGCGGGGAGACGTGATGTCGTTGAAGATCTGGACGGGCAGCGAGTTCATCTGCTGATCGAGGTTGCTCGAGGCCAGGAACGTGACACCGGCCGTGAACAGCAGCGGCGCGGTCTCGCCCATCCCGCGCGCCACGGCCAGGAGCGACCCCGTGACCAGTCCCGGCAGCGCTGTCGGGAGCACCACGCGCCAGACCACCCGCCACCGCGGCGCGCCGAGGGCAAGCGCGGCCTCGCGCAGGTTATCCGGTACGAGCAGGAGCACCACCTCGGCGGAGCGGGTGACCACCGGGAGCATCAGCAGCGACACGGCCACCGAGCCCTTCCAGCCGGCGAACGACGCGCCGCCGACATGGTTGATGACCAGCGAGATGTAGATGAACAGCCCGAACACGATCGAGGGCACGCCGGTCATGACGTCGATGAAGTACCGCACGATGTTGGCGAAGGCCGATTGCTTGCCGTACTCGACGAGGTAGAGCGCAACGCCGATCCCGATTGGTACCGCGATCAAGGTCGCCAGGGCGATCATCTCGAGCGTGCCGAAGATCGCGCTGCGGATGCCCCCTGGATTGCCGAAAAAGTTCCCGTTCGGGTCCGATGAGAAGAAGCTCCCGCCCCAGGTTCCCAGCCCCTGCTTGAGCAGGAAGTAGATGACGAGCACGAGCGGAACGAGCGCGATCAAGGTCCCGGCCAGGAGCAACGCGCGCATCACCCTGTCGGTCCGGCGACGCCGCGGGCTGACCGCGGGGAAGGCCGTCGTGACGGCGCTCATCCGACCTCTCCCACGCTCGCGGCCTGCGCCTCCACCATCGCTCCGCCACCGCGCCGGCGGCCACGATGTCCGCGTACGACAAACCAGCGGGCGACGATGTTGACCACCAGCGTGAGTACGAACAGGACCAGGCCGGCCGCGAACAGCGCTGAGCTGTGAACGGGGGTGTTGGCCGCCTCGCCGAACTCAGCGGCGATCACCGCCGCCAGCGTGTAGCCCTGGTTGAACAGGTGCGAGCCGATCACAGGCGCGTTGCCGATGACCAGTACGACCGCGATCGTCTCGCCGATGGCGCGGCCCAGGCCGAGCATCGCCCCACCAGTGATCCCGGGACGGGCGTAAGGCAGAACGGCCATACGGATCATCTCCCACCGCGTCGCCCCCAGGGCGAGCGCCGCCTCCTTGTGCTCGGAAGGCACGGTCGCGATCACCTCCCGCGAGATCGCCGAGACGATCGGCAGGATCATGATCGCCAGGACCAGGCCGGCCAGGAAGTAGTTCGGCCCGGTCGCCGTGCCGCCCCCGATGAACGGGATGAACGAGAACGTGCTGGCGAACCACTTCTCGGCCGGCAGCAGCTTGGGCGCCACCACCAGAATGCCCCAGAGGCCATAGACGACCGAGGGAACCGCGGCGAGCAGGTCCACCAGGATCGCCACCGG
Source organism: Solirubrobacterales bacterium (assembly GCA_019239375.1). Lineage (GTDB taxonomy): Bacteria > Actinomycetota > Thermoleophilia > Solirubrobacterales > Solirubrobacteraceae > Palsa-465. The sequence goes on from JAFAZZ010000123.1 coordinate 12,565, forward strand.
CGTGCGGAACCGCCGGGGGCAGAGCTCGTTCAGGTACAGGGCCGCCGCCACCGCCACCGGAACCCCGAGCACGAGCGCGATCGCGGAGGTGATCAGCGTCCCCGCGACGAGGGGAAAGCCATGGAAGATGCCGTGGGCCGGATCCCAGTCGTTGCCAAAGATGAAACTGACACCAAACCGGCTGAACGTGTCTCCCGATTCGCCGATCAGGCGGATGAAGAAATACGCGAGCAGGGCGAGGATCGCGCCGGCAAGCACGGTCAGCCCCCATTTCAGGAGCCGATCGGGAAGGCGGCTCGCCGCCGGCCGCTCGAGAACCGAGCGGCCGGCGGTGACAGTGGTGACGCTCGCCTGCACCTATATCGCTTCTTCAGGAGATAGCCGAGCCGTTGCAGGTCATCGTCCCTAGCTGCGTGTTGTTCTTGTCGGCCAGGGAGGAAGGAAGCGGCGCATAGGGGAGCTGGTTGGATCCGCCACCCAGCGTCTGCTGCCCGGGGCCCAACGCGTAGGTGAGGAACTTCTTGATCCCGCCGGCCACCGCCGAGCTCGCGCCTGCCTTGCACGGGTCCTTGTAGGCGACCAGGAACGTCTGCGACACGATCGGGTAGGCACCCGAGGCGGGCGAGTTGATCGTCGAGATGCCGAGGTCGGGCGGGATTTTGATCCCGTTCGCCGCCGCCGAGGTGTTCTGGATCGTGGGCAGCACGTACTGACCCGAGGCGTTCTTCACCGCCGCGTAGGTGAAGTTGTTCTCGATCGCGTACGCCTGCTCGACGTAGCCGATTGCGCCGGCGGTCTGCTTGACCGCGGCGGCCACCCCCGAGTTCTTCGCCGCACCGGTACCGGTCGGCCACTTGACCTCCTTATCGGAGCCGATCGACGCCTTCCAGGCGGGGTCGGTGTCGGCCAGGAACTTGGTGAAGCCGGCCGTGGTGCCCGACGAGTCGGAGCGGTGCACCACCGTGATGCTCGTGCTCGGTAGGCTCATGCCCGGGTTGAGCGACTTGATCGCCGGGTCGTTCCAGGTCTTGATCTGACCCATGTAGATCTTGGCGACGGTCGGACCGTCGAGCTTGATCCCGCTCTTGATCCCGGAGAGGTTGTAGGAGACGGTGATGGCGCCGAACGCCACCGGGAACTGCAGGACCGCGCCCTTCATCTTCGTCTTGTCACTCGCCTTCAGCGCCGGGTCGCTACCCGCGAAGTCGACCGTGGCCGTCTGCAGGTCGGCGATACCGGTGCCCGAGCCGACCGGGTTGTAGTTGAGCGTGACCCCCTGGCCCGAAAGCGTCGAGGCCCACTGCGTGTAGATCGGAGCGGCGAGCGTTGAGCCCGCGCCGTTGAGGGTCGACTTGCCACCCGAGCTGCTGGCGCCGCTCGATCCGGACGAGCCCGCGGAACCAGAGCCCTTGGTGGTGCTACTGCTCGAGGATCCGCACGCTGCGAGGAGCAGCGCTGCGGCGATCGCTAGCCCGATCGCGGGAATACGTCGGTGTCTCACAGTCAATCTCCTTCACTAGGTGTGAGCGAGAGTCTCGGCGGATCGGCGCGCCACGGTGTTATCCAGTTGTGAACTGCTCGTTGACGTTCTGTGCCGGCTCGGCGGCCAGGCGGTAGCCGAAGCCGAAGTGCGTGTGAATGAACCGCCAGTCCGGAAGCGCCTGTTCGAGCTTTACGCGCAGCTTGCGCACGTACACGTCAACCGACCTGTCGCCGATGCGCATCTCCCGCCCCCAGACGAGCCGGAAGAGCTCCTCGCGCGGCATGATCCGATCTACGCGTCGACCTAGTTCGGTCAGCAAGCGCAACTCTCTGATCGAGAGCACGAGGACGCGCCCGTGGACGCGGGCGAGGTGTTCGTCCGGGAGGATCTGCAGGGGACCAACCTCGATCACCTCGTTGCTCGGCCTGGCGGTCGCCGACATGCGAGGCGATGCTGACGGTCCCCCGCCGCCCAGGAGTTATCGAGTCGTGACGAGTTTGTGAAGAACCTGTGACCGCGCGCGGCCTCAGAGGGCGCCGCTCAGCGGGATCGGAAGCTCCGGCGCGAGCTCCTCGGCCCGGCCTCGCTGATCCGCCGCATCCACCTCGGGCTCGGGGGCGAATCGGTAGCCCACACCGAAGTGGGTGTGGATGTAGCTCCAGCCCGGTGATGTCGCGCGCAGCTTCTGCCGCAGCTTGCGGACGAACACGTCGACAGAACGGTCGCCGTGCGCCATCGCGTAGCCCCACACTCGTTCGTAGATCTCCTCGCGCCTGAGAACCCGATCTGACTGCGCCAGCAGCTGCAGGATCTCGAACTCCCGGGCGGTCAGCTCGAGGCTCTGCTCGCCCACGTAAGCCTGGTAGAGGTCGGGGCGGACCGTGATCTCGCCCACGGTCGCTGCGAGATCGATCTGGGGCAACTCGTGGCGTCGATGGCGCCGAACCGCCGCCTCGATCACGCAGATCAGCTCCTCGGGGTGGCACGGCTTGGTCATCCAGGCGTCGGCGCCCAGCCGCAGCCCGCGGACACGCTGCGCCACCGACGACGGCCCGGTGCAGACGATCACGGCCAGACCGGGGAGTCGTCCGCAGACGCGCTCGAGGTAATCCCAGCTCTCAGGACCGACAACCGCCAGATCGAGCACGAGCGCGTTCAGCCGCATCGCCACCAGCGTCTCGAGCGTCGCCGGCGTCGACAGACTCCGGTGCTCGCATCCCAGTGCGCCCAGACGGTTGGCCAGCACCTGCGTGAAGCCCGGGTCGCGGTCGATCACCGCCACCCGGAGCCTAGTTTGGGTGCGCTGCGGGCCCGCCTGGCTCCCCGGCGAGGCATCGGTGCGCTCATGCGACATTCCGGGGGACTGTAGTCAACGCGCGGCCCACCAACACGGTGGCCCACCTCCCGATCACAGGATGTTTACACGCAATTAGCGAGGATATGGGCACGCTCACACGGCCGGCCGCGGGGCTTGTGCAAAAAGCGAAGAGCTGCTTAAGAGCGGCCAGCAGAGCAGCGAGGCTGGGGGTTCGGCCGCTATCCTCAGTTCGCCCCGATGGCCTCGCGAACCAAGCAGAAGGAAGAGGCGCGCGCCCGGCGCCTGGCCGAGGAACGAGCGCGAGCCGAGCGCATGCGCCGCCAGAGGCGGCTGCGTATGGTCGGCGGGACGGTGCTGGCGGCGGTCGTGGTGGTCGTCGCGCTGGTCCTGGTCAACAGCGGCGGGAGCAAGAAGGGCGGGATCCAGAGCGGTACCCAGGCCAACGGTACGGTCACCGCGGTCGATCAGCTTCTGAACGGCATCCCTCAATCCGGCGCCACGCTGGGCAACCCAAATGCGCCGGTGACGATGACGTATTACGGCGACCTGAAATGCCCGGTTTGCCAGGCCTTCACCCTGCAGGGGGGGTTCTCGCAGCTCGTGTCCAACGATGTGCGCTCCGGGAAGGTGAAGGTGGTCTATTCCGCGTTCTGCACGGCCACGTGCAGCGGGCCCGATCCGAACGAGTTCCCCACGCAGCAGGCCGCGGCGCTGGCGGCCGGCAGGCAAGAGCGGTTTTGGCAGTTCGCCGAGCTTTTCTACCACCAGCAGGGCTCTGAGACGGATGCGTACGTGACCGAGGCCTTCCTGGATGGCCTGGCCAGACAGATCACCGGGCTCAACTTCGGCCAATGGCAGGCGGCGCGCAACGATCCTGCCCTGGCCAGCCAGGTCAACTCCGAGCAGAGCCAGGGACGAGCCGTCGGGGTCCCCGGTACGCCCACGCTGGTCTTCAAGGGGCCGAAGGGCCAGGCAGTGGCGAGTGGGGCGGTCCCGACGTACGCCGAGCTCGAACAGCGAGTCAAGCAGGTCTCATGACCGTGGCCGTCGGCACTGCGGTTGCTGCGGATGACGGTCGCTCGCGGTTCGCCGCCGCGGACCGCAGGCTCCGGATCGTCATCGGCGTGCTGTGCCTGATCGGGATCGGGATCGGGACCTACCTGACCTACGTCCACTACGCCGGGATCAAGGTCGTGTGCCTGTCGAGCGGCGGGTGTGAGACCGTGCAGAGCTCGGTCTACTCCAAGCTCGACGGCGTGCCGGTCGCAGTGCTCGGCCTGGGCGGCTACATCGGAATCCTCATCACGCTGTTCATCCGGGGTGACCTCGGGCGCGCGGCCGGCTTCGGGCTCGCGCTGGTTGGCTTCCTGTTCAGCATGTACCTCACCTACCGCGAGGTGTTCACGATCAAGGCGATCTGTCAGTGGTGCGTGGGGAGTGCCGTGCTGATGACGCTGCTGGCCATCCTCACGGCGATCCGGGTTCTGCGGGTGGAACCCGCGACGGTGGCGCCGAAATCCGTGCCGCGGGCCGAGCGCCGGCGGATCGAGCGCCGGCAGGCCGCCCGGCGCTAGCCCGCCAGGAACCCGAGCAGCAGCTCGCGAAAGGCCTCCGGCGTCTCCATCGGCGCCAAATGACCGGCGGCCAGGAGCGTCTCGTGGCGGGCGTGCGGCAGCGTGTGCGCGAGCCGTTGCGCGCCCTCGCGGAAGTCGACCAGGTCCTTCTCGCCCGCCGCGACCAGCGCCGACACATCGAGCTCGGCCAAGCGAGCCGGATCCTCTTCGACCGGGTCGGGTGCCTCAGCCGTCGCGTCCGCCTCGGCCTGAACCACGTATGCCCGACGCTGCATGTCGCCCACACGGCGCTTCAGCTCGGCCGGCGCGTCAGGTTGGGTCCACGCCTCGACCACCACGGTGACGGCCGCCTCGAGGTCGCCGCGCCCGATCGCCGCCTCCTCCGCCTCCCAGATCTGGACCAGCTCCGGCGAGGGCGTGAGGTCGTGCGGTGGCGCCGAGATCAGCACCAGCGCGCTGACCCTCTCGGGCGCCACGACCGCCACCCGCAGCGCCACCGCCCCTCCGAACGAGTTGCCCACGAGGACCGCCTCGTCGATGCCAAGTGCGTCCATGGTCTCGAGCACGTCGTTCCACGGCGCGCTCTCCTGCTCGGGTGGGGGTGCCTCGCCGAAGCCGGGCAGATCGACTGCCACCACCCGGTAGCCGGCCGCGGCGAACGGCTTGAGGTGCTCTCGCCACATGGTGCGATCGGCGACGCCGGCGTGAATCAGCACCAGGGCGGGGCCACTCCCCGCCTCGTCGTGCGCAAGCCTCATGCCGAGCACCCTAACCTGGCGCGTCTCGAAAACACACGCCCCGACGTTGCCGCTCCTGACATGCATCTGATATATCACGGAGCGTGACCTCCAACGGAGCGGAGAATCAAAGGGTCGTGGTGATCGGCGCCGGCATCGTCGGCAACAGCCTCGCCTACCACCTTTCACGGCTGGGCGTCGCCGAGATCACGTTGATCGACAAGGGGCCGCTGCCGAATCCGGGCGGTTCCACCGGGCACGCCTCGAACTTCATCTTCCCCGTTGACCACTCCAAGGAAATGACGTCGCTCACGCTCGAGAGCATGCGCCAGTACAAGGACCTCGACGTGTTCATCGAGAGCGGCGGGATCGAGATCGCGCGCACCGAGGAGCGGATGCAGGAGCTGACCCGCCGCGTCGCCTCGTCCAAGGCGTGGGGGATCGAGCCGGTCGAGCTGCTGAGCCCGCAGCAGGTCAAGGAGCTCGTCCCGTTCATCAACGAGCAGCTGATCCTGGGCGGGTTCTTCACGCCGGGCGCGGGCGTGGTCGACTCGCTGCGCGCCGGCACGATCATGCGCGAGCGGGCGGTCGAGGCGGGCATGACCGTACAGGCCAATACCGAGGTCCTCGGTATCGATGTGCAGCACGGCTGCGTGAAGCGCCTGCGGACCACGAAAGGCGACATCGACACCGGCCTGATCGTGATCGCCTGCGGCGCGTGGAGCCCGCGAATCGCCCGCATGGCCGGCGCCTCGATCCCCCTCACCCCGATGGTGCACCAGATGATCGACATCGGGCCCGCGCCGCGGTTCGCCAGCACGACGAAGCTGATCGAGTACCCAATCGTCCGCGACATGGACACCAATATGTACGAGCGCCAGGAGGGCACGGGGCTCGAGATCGGCTCCTACGCGCACCGCCCGATCATGCTCGACGCGGACGACATCCCGAGCATCGACGAGGCGGCGCTCACCCCCACCGAGCTGCCGTTCACTCAGCAGGACTTCGACCCCCAGATGGAGCAGGCGCTCGAGCTGATGCCCGAGATCGTGGGCGACGAATCGGTGGGCATGAAGTACGCGATCAACGGCGTGCTGTCGGTCACCTACGACGGGATGCCGCTGCTCGGGGAGACCCCGGAGGTCAAAGGGCTGTGGTCGGCTGCGGCCATCTGGATCAAGGAGGGACCGGGGGCCGGCAAGACGGTGGCCGAGCTGATCGTCCACGGCGAGTCCGAGATCGACGTGTACGAGTCCAACATCGCGCGCGCGTATTCGTGCCAGCGGACCAAGACGCATATCAGGGCGCGCGCGAGCGAGGGCTTCAACAAGATGTACGGCATCGTTCATCCGGGCGAGCAGTGGGCGTCGGATCGGAACGTGCGGCTCTCGCCGTACCACGACCGGGAGAAACAACTCGGTGCCGTCTTCTACGAAGCCGCCGGCTGGGAGCGGCCCCAGTGGTACGAGTCGAACGCGGGGTTGCTCGACGAGTACGGCGATCGCCTCAGCACGCGCGCGGCCGAGTGGGACTCCCGCTGGTGGTCGCCCATCATCAACGCCGAGCACCTGGCCATGCGCGACCGGGCGGCGATGATCGACCTGAGCGCCTTCGCCATCTTCGACGTGACCGGTCCGGGCGCGCTGGAAACCGTGCAACGAGTCGCGATGCGCCAGCTGAACGTCGAGACCGGGCGGGTCGTCTACACGCCGCTGCTCACCCCGAGCGGCGGCTTCAAGCAGGACCTGACCATCATGCGCCTGGCCGACGACACCTTCCGCGTGGTCACTGGAGGCGCCTACGGAATGTCGGACCTCAAATGGTTCGCCGACCATGCCCCGGCAGACGGCTCGGCGCAGGTCAACGACCAAACCGCCGCGTGGACCACGCTCGGACTCTGGGGGCCGAAAGCCCGAGACATCCTGGCCAGCATCACCGAGGATGACGTCTCCCACGAAGGCCTTCCCTTTGCCCGCTGCAAGCAGATCGAGGTCGGGCCCCTGAACGTCCTCGCCTCGCGCATCTCCTACGTCGGCGACCTGGGCTGGGAGCTCTACGTCCCGTTCGAGCAGGGCGCGTGCCTCTGGGACCTGATCGCCGAGGCCGGCGCGCCGCACGGCATCATCCCGGCCGGGATCGGCGTCTACGGGACCACCGGCCGCCTGGAGAAGTGTTACCGGGCCTACGGCGCCGAGCTCGAGGGCGACTACAACGTGGTCGAGGCCGGGATGGCCTGGGGCGAGGTCAAGGACGAGGACTTCATCGGCAAGGCGGCGCACGTCCGTCACCGCGAGGAGGAGCCCGCCGCCGTCATGTGCACCCTCACTGTCGATGACCACACGTCGCGATCCGGGATCAAGCGCTACATGCTCGGCCACGAGCCCATCCTCACGCACTCCGGCGAACCACTCACGGACCGCAAGGGCCGCCGCTCGTACGTCACCAGCGCCGGCGCCGGCCCGTCCGTCGGCAAGCACATCCTGATGGGCTACCTGCCGCCCGAGCACGCCGTGGTCGGCGAGGAACTGGCCGTCGAGTACTTCGGCGAGCGTTACCCGGTGACCGTCGCCACCGCTGATTCGACCCCTTTGTTCGACCCCGAGAACCGCCGCATCCGTTCATGAACGACCTCCGGGGCACCCCATGAACATCATGGTCTGCGTCAAACGCGTCCCGCTCACCGGCGGCAAGATCGTGCTGAGAGAGGACGAGCGGGCGATCTCCACGCGCCATCTCGGCTTCACGATCAGCCCGCACGAGGAATGCGGCTGCGAGGAGGCGATTCGTCTGATCGAGCAGCACGGCGGCTCCTCCACCGTCCTCACGCTGGGTCCGCCCGAGGCCGAGGAACAGCTGCGGGACATGATGGCGATCGGGATCGACCGGGCTGTACATCTCGTGACCGACGGCGAGGAGTGGGACCCACAGGCCACCGCCTCGGCGATCGTGGCGGCGATCGACGCCGGGCCCGAGCCCTACGACCTGCTCCTGTTCGGCAACGAGTCGGCCGACGCGGGCAACTATCAGGTGGCGATCCGGGTGGCGTACAAGCTCGGGCTTCCGTGCGTGACCGGGATCAAGGCGATCAGCGTGCAGGACGGGCAGGTGCGCTGCGAGCAGGAGGTTCCGGGCGGCCGCGACATATACGCGATGCCCATGCCGGCGGTGGTGACGGTCAAGGAGGGGATCAACCTGCCGCGCTATCCGTCGGTACCGGGGAGGCTGCGGGCCAAGCGCAAGCAGGTTGAGGGCTCGACGCCGGAGCGCCCCCAACCGCGTCTCGAAATGGTCCGCCTCAGCCTGCCTCCGGGGTCGGGCAAACAGACCGAGCTCCTCGGCGCCGGCGCCGACGCGGCGCCCGCGGTTGTCGGAGTTCTGCATGACTTGGGGCTGGTGTAGCGCAATGGTCGTGGTCTTCGCCGAGCGCTCCGACGACGAGCTCTTTCGCCAAGCCCTCTCCTTCGCCCGCCGGCTCGAGGACGACCAGCTCCACGCGGTCGGGATCGATGACGCCGGCGCTTACTCGCCCGACGGCTGGGCGGGCGCCCTGGCTCAGCACGTGCGCGAACGCCCTCCGAGCGCGGTCGTGGCACCGGGCTCGGAGCGCGGCAACGAGGTACTTGCTCACGCTGCGGCCCAGCTAGATCTGCCGTTCGCCGCGAACTGCGTCTCGGCAGCACACGGCGACCCGCTCACGCTGACCCGCGTCCGCTGGGGCGGCAGCCTGCTCGAGGAGGCGCGGGTGCACGGCTCGCCGGCGCTGCTCACGGTCGCGCCCCACGCCGTCGCCGCGGACACGGCCGGGATTGAGGTCGAGCCCATACGCCCCGCCGCCCAGGCGAAGGTGAGAGTGTCCGAGCGCCTGGAGGCGCTGAGCGCCGGCGTCTCGCTCACGGACGCCGACGTGGTGGTGTCGGGCGGGCGCGGGGTCGGCTCGGCCGAGGGCTTCGCGGTCATCGAAGAGCTGGCCGAGCTCTTGGGCGGCGCCGTGGGCTGCTCGCGGGCCGTGACCAGCGCCGGTTGGCGCCCCCACACCGACCAGGTCGGGCAGACCGGGACGAGGATCTCGCCGTCGCTGTACATCGCCTGTGGGATCAGCGGCGCCACGCAGCACATGGCGGGGTGCAGGGGCGCCAAGAAGCTGCTCGCCATCAACCCCGATCGTGAGGCGTCGATCTTGGCCAGCGCCGACTACGCGGTGATCGGCGACCTGCACGAGGTCGTGCCGGCCATCTCAGCCGAGATCCGCAGAACGAGGAGCGGATAATCGCGGTCGTCTCGGCGTTAGCGCTTGCCGCCGCGGTCGCCGTGAGCGGCACCCTGTTCGTCACTCGCGTGCGCCTGCTGGCGGACCTGGTGCGCGGGGCGGCACCCGCACAGCGCGCGCAACGCTCCGGCGACATCGGTCGCCGCGCCCGTAACGAGGCGACGATCGTGCTGGGCCAGCGCAAGCTGCTTCAGCGAGTCGGTCCCGGGCTGATGCATGCGTTCATCTTCTGGGGCTTCCTTGTCCTCGCGCCGACGATCGTGATCGCGCTGATCGGGGTGGTCGACAAGCACTCGACGCTGCCCTGGCTCGGCCACCAGGGCTGGTACGCCCTACTCGTCGACATCTTCTGCGTACTCGTACTGGGTGGAGTGATAGCGGCCGTGGGCATTCGCAAGGTGCAGCGCCCGCGCCGCTTCGAGGGCAGCCACCTGGGGGAGGCGGACCTGATCCTGGCCATGATCGCCACGATCGTGATCAGCCTCCTGCTGTGGCACGCCACTCGGATCGCCCTTCACCTGAACGAATGGCCGGCGTCGTGGTCGCCGGTTTCGAACGCGCTCTCGAACCTGTTCGGCGATAACCAAGCCACGCGCGTGCTCGAGCGCGCGTTCGTCTGGGTCCACATCCTGACGATCCTCACGTTCCTGGCCTACCTCCCCCGCTCCAAGCACCTGCATATCTTCGTGGCCGCGATCAACGTGTGGTTCGGGCGTACCCGCGCCGGCGGGCGGCTCGAACCGCTCAAGTTCGATGACCCCGAGATCCCCGAGGCGGACCTGCGCTTCGGCGCCGGCAAGGCACCCGACCTGACCTGGAAGCAGGTCCTCGACACGTTCTCGTGCACCGAGTGCGGGCGCTGCCAGGACGCCTGCCCCGCCTTTGCCACCGGCAAAGTCCTCTCCCCCAAGCTCGTGATCATGGGCCTGCGCGACCTGGTGCTCGCTCAGGACAGCGATGCGCCGCTCGTCCCCGCCGCCGTTCCGGCCGAGATGGTCTGGGACTGCGTGACCTGCGGCGCCTGCGTGCAGGCGTGCCCGGTATCGATCGAGCACGTCGATCACATCGTCGACCTGCGCCGACACCTGGTCATGGTCGACGCGGACTTCCCGGCCGAGTCCGAGCCGATGCTCCGCGACGTCGAACGGGCGTCCAACCCGTGGGGCAGGCCCCAAGCCGAGCGCGCTGAGTGGGCGGCGAGCCTGGGCATCACGGTGCTCGAGCCGGGCGATCCGGCGCCCGAGTACCTCTACTGGGTGGGCTGCGCGTCGTCGTTCGACGAGCGGGCCCAGCGCACCGCGCAGGCGACCGCGAAGCTCCTGCGCGCTGCCGACGTCGACTTCGCCATCCTCGGCCCGCGCGAGGGCTGCACCGGGGATCCCGCACGACGCATCGGCAACGAGTACGTGTTCCAGGCCTTCGCCGAGCAGAACGTCGAGACCCTCAACCAAGCCGGGATCACCAAGATCGTCACGGGCTGCCCGCACTGCTTCAACACGCTGGCCAACGAGTA
>JAFAZZ010000497.1 GCA_019239375.1 Solirubrobacterales bacterium
GGCTCCTGAGCAGGCTGGTCGATCGGCTTAGCTGCGGTTCCCGAGTAGGTTGGTCGATCGGCGAGCTGCGGCTCCCGAATACGTTGATCGAACGGCGAGCTGCGGCTCCCGAATACGTCGATCGAACGGCAAGCTGCGGCTCCCGAATACGTTGATCGATCGGCGAGCTGCGGTTCCCGAATACGTTGATCGATCGGCGAGCTGCGGTTCCCGAGGAGGTTGATCGATCGGCCGCCGAGCTACCGCTCCGGCGAGGGACAGTCGGCGGGTGACGCAATCAACCGCCGGCCTCCCGAAGTTGCGCGCTCCAGTGTGCATAGTGCGCCACTGCTGACCCGCGGCGGGAGCGTTGGCGCGTCAGGCACACCAGAGGATCCTGCTACGCCAACGCCCGCGAGTCCGCCGCGTAGTGGCGCGTCATGCACACGCACCGAGGCGAACCACCTTCTTGGGACGTACGACCAGCGGGCGGAGCGGGCTCCGCTGTCCCCGTCCGCCCTGTATTGCCCATAACTACTCATCCGCCGCGCCCGCCGCCGCGAAAGGGGACTTTGCCGCGATGAGGACGACGAACCTCTCACTCGCTGGGTACGTGGCGTCGAGTGAGAACTTATGGGCAAACTGGGCGGATGCGCGGCGCGGCCTACGGGACGCTCCGCTCTAGACGCGCGTTGGATCCGTGGCGCGGAGCCGCGAGGGTGCCGTGCTTCTGTCGCCGACGTGCCGTGCCTCCGGCGCCCGCGTGCCGTGACTCCGGCGCCGGGGTGCCGTGCCCATGGCTTAGGCTTGCGAGGCGCTTCGCGCCGGCGGTGCCGCCGAGCGGAACGCGCTCGGGGCGCCGGGGGTGCCTGAGCGGAACGACCCGCCGGCGGCGATCAGCGCCGGCGCCGGCGCCGCGCCACCAGCAGCACCACGGCCACGCCGGCCGCGGCGGCCGCAGGCGCTGGATTACGCTTGATCCGGCCCCACAGGACGCCGCCGACCAGCGACAGGCCCTGCATCGGCTCGCTGGGCTCCGGCGGGTGCTCGAGCGGTGGCCGGCTCGCCGCGCCGGGCGGCGGAGGCGGAGCCGCGGCCGGCGGGGGCGTGACCACCGGCGGCGGACCAGGGCTTGGCGGTGGCGGCGGCGCCGGCTCGTCGGGACCGGCGGCCGGCGCGGGTGGTGGCGGCGGCGCCTCGTCAGGACCGGCGGCCGGCGCGGGTGGTGGCGGCGGCGTGACGCCAGCGGCGGGCGAGATGGGAGCCTCCGGTGGCGCTGACTCGGCCGGCGCCGGCGCGACCGGCGCCTCGGGCTCCCCCGCGGCGCCCCCCGTCCCCGGGGCGGCCGCCGTGGGCGTCACCGGCGCACCCGGGGAAACCTGCGTCTCCGGCGCGCCGGCCGGCGGCTCAACCGCCGGCGCCTCACCCGCCGGCTCTGACACGCCCGTCTCCTCCTCGGAGACGAGCGAGGTCTGGAGGCGCTTGGCGAACTCGCGGAGCAGGCGTTCGGAGATGTCCTCGATCATCCCGCCGCGCCCAAAGCGGGCCAACCGGCCGGTGATGTGGTAGTCGGTGACCACCTCGACGCGGGTTCCGGACCCGTCGGCGGGCGCCAGGCGGGAGAAGATCGTGGCCTTGGCGCCGCCCTGGCCGCGCTTGTCTGTGCCCTGCGCCTGCATGGTGGCGGTGTGGGCGGCCTCGTCGACCGACTCCATCTCGAGCCGGCCGGTGTAGGAGGCGGTGGTGGGACCGATCTTCACCGTGAACGTGCCGTTATAGCTGCCGTCGTCGTTGCGGCCGGTGACGGCGGCACCAGGCAAGCAAGGCGCGACGTGCTCGACGTCGATCAGCGTCTGCCACACCCGCTCCAGTGGCGCGGCTACCTCAAACGACTGCTCTAGCTTCATGACGTATCGCCTCCAGGTCTTCGGGGGTGTCCACATCGCGCGCCGCGCTCGAACTCCCGCATTCGATCGTGGGGCCGCCTTGCAGGATCTCGCGCGCGCCCACGTCACCGCGCAGGTCCGAGATGGCCCGCAGCTGCACCGGCCCCAGGACCACGGGATGGCCGGGACGGCCGCCGTACGTCGCACGCGTACCCGGCGGTTCGCCAACGAACCGCGCGATGAGCTCGGGTCCGATTAGTGGCTGGTCGCCAAGGGTCACGATCACCCGACTCACGCCGCCCGCAGAGGTGAGCTGATCGATCCCGCAGCGCAACGAGCACGCCTGCCCCTCGCGCCAGCGCGGGCACACCACCGGCTCGGCTCGCATGAAGTCGACTGAGGCCAAGATCTCATTGGCCGAGGCGCCCAGCACGACCACGACGCGCTCGAGCTCCGCGACGGCGCATTGGGCTGCCAGCGCGTGCTCGAGCAGCGGCCGCCCCTCGAGCTCGGCGAGCAGCTTCGACCGCTCCCCGAACCGCGTGCCGGCGCCGGCGGCCAGGATCAAGCCGCCGATCAAGCAGGTACCTCGTGGATCCGGCCCTTGCCCTCAGCCAGCCGGCCCCCCTCGCGGCCGTGCCGCGCGGCGACGATCTCGGCCATGATCGACAGGGCGGTCTCCTCGCGCGCGATCGCGCCGAGGTCCAAGCCGACCGGCGCCGAGAGCCGTTCGAGCTCATCATCCGAAATGCCCACGGCCGTCAGCCGTTCGCGGCGTTTGGCCTGCGCGCGCCGCGACCCCATCGCCCCCACGAATCGCGCCGGCGAGCGCAGCGCGAGCAGCAGCGCGGCATCGTCGAGCTTGGGATCGTGGGTGAGCACCACGATCGAGGTGGCCGGATCGATGCCGCCGAGCCGGGCCACAGCCTCCTCCGGCCAGGCGGCGACGACGTCCTCGGCGTCCGGGAACCGAGACGGCGCGGCGAACCGGGCACGCGGATCGATCACGTAAGCACGCCAGCCGCAGGCGCGGGCCACCGTGCACAGCGACGCGGCGATGTCAACCGCGCCGAACACGATCAGGCGTGGCGCCGGACCCACTACATCGATGAACAACCCATCCCGGCGCTCGGACGTCTCGGCCCACAGCAACTCACCGGCGGCCCGGGCGCCTTCGTCATCGAGCTCGGGCGAGCCGAGCGATCCCGACCGCCCCCCGTCGGCCTCCACGAGCAACTTGGCGCCCGGGGAAGCACCTTCCAGCATCGTCACCTCGGCGGCGCGGCCGCCGGCACGCGCGACCTCCTCAAACCGGCCGGGGTCGTACGCCTGGACCCAGACGTCGATCTCGCCACCGCATGGCAGCCCCACGTCCCAGGCGTCGGAATCAGCGATCCCGAAGTGCAGGAGCTGGGGCGGGTCGCCCTTTAGGACACCGTCGGCGATCTCGGCCACGGCGCCCTCAACGCACCCGCCCGACACCGAGCCGGCGATCTCGCCGTGCTCGTTCACGGCCATCTTCGCCCCGGGCGGCCGCGGGGCCGAGCGCTGTACGTCGATCACCGTGGCGAGCGCGATCCGGTCTCCGCGCTCCCTCCATGCCGCCAGTTCGGACAGGACCTCTTGCATACGAATCAGATCTCCTCAAGGATGACAGCTAGCTGCTCGAGCGACGCCAGGGAATTGCCCGCCAGCAGCTCGTCGGTGTGTGGGATCGCCGCCCGCATTCCGCGGGTCAGCGGGGCAAACTCGGGATGGGCGGCCAGCGGGTTCAGCCAGACCAGGCGATGGGCGCTGCGCCGCAGACGCGCCATCTCGACTCCGAGCTCCTCGGGATCGCCGCGGTCCCAACCGTCGGACAGGATCACCACAACCGCGCCCCGGCCGACCCGCCGACCGTGAACGCGGTTCAGCGACGCGAGCGCGGCCCCGATCCGGGTGCCGCCGGAGAAGTCCATGACTGCCTCGGCGGCGCGCTCCAGGGCCCGGTCGTGGTCGCGGCCGCCCAGCTCGTTGGTGATCCGGGTCAGCCGGGTGCCGAAGGCGAACGCCTCAACCCGCCGGCGGGCAGCCACCGAAGCATGCAGGTACTGGAGCAGCATCCGCGCGTACGGCGTCATCGAACCGGAAACGTCGAGGACCAACACCATAGGCCGGGGCCGCCGGGAGGGCGCCCTCCAGATCCGCTCGATGGGCTCGCCGGCCGTGCGCAGCGAGCCGCGCACCATCCGCCGCAGGTCGGGCGTGTGGCCCCGGCGCCGCGACGCCCGGGTCCGCCGCGACACCCGGGTCGGGCCCCGCCGGGCGAGACGCGCGATCAGCTCCCGCGCAAACGCCATCTCCAAATCCGAATACGCGGCGAAATCCTTGTGGCGGAGCAGCTCGACGTCACTCCAGGCGGCTGGCACGGCGGTCGGGTCGGCCTCGGCGCCCGCAGATGGCGGCGACGCCGCCGGAACTCCAGCGTGAGGGAGCACATCCCGCGGCACCCCCTCGAGCTCGTCGAACGGTGACGTGCCGAGGGGCACGCGTCCCTCGCCGAACACGTCGACGAAGGCCAGCTCGAACTTGATCAGATCGGCCCGCTCCGAGCAGAGGACAGCCCGCAGCGCCAGGCAAGCGTCCTCGCGCGAGGTGCAATCGACCGCCTCGAGCGCCCGGTGCGCGGTGAGCAGCTCGCCCATGCCGACCCGCGATCCCTGCGCCCGCAGCGAGGCGGCAAGCGCGGAGAGCTGGTCGGTCACGGCGTCCTCGAGCAACTCAGA
>JAFAZZ010000502.1 GCA_019239375.1 Solirubrobacterales bacterium
TTTTCCTACCGGCGCCGAGACCGGAGACTGGCTGCGATCTGCGCCTTGCCTACTCCGCGACGATGGGTCTCGCGCTCGTCGGGCCCGAGCCCACGGGCAGCAATCGCGGCGACGCAGGCCGGTCGGGCCGCTTGGAGGTCTCGCACGCTCGGACCTGCGAAGAGGTGTAACGACATCGCGGCGAGTCTAATGCGGGTGAACGTTGAGCGGCTCTAGGTGTCCTTCGTGATCAGAGCCCAGAGCGCTTCGGGCGACAGCGCGCACAACAGGTTGGGCGTGATCCTCAGCCGCGGCCGGAACTGGTTCCCAGCGATGCGCCTGGACCGCACCTTCGGCTGACCTACGCCGCCGGTGCGCGCCGGAAAGATTGCTGCGCGGCGGACTAGACGACACGCGTCGTTGAGGTTAGGATGCCACCTAACCACTGAGCGTCGGAGGAAACATCGGGAGACGCTCAGAAGGTTCGTCCGTCCAAGCCTGGGAGAAGATAATGCAGAAGCTGTACACGCGGGTGTCCGCGGCGTGCTCGGTGGCGGTAGTGGGCGCGATGTTCGCGGGAGTACCCGCCGGATCGGCTGGAAGCCGGGCAATATTTCACCATCCGCGGGTTGCCGTCTCGCGACCGGGAACGAGAGCTGCGGGATGGGCTTCGAGTAACTGGTCCGGCTATGCGCTCTCCGGCTCGGGCTATAGCTCGGTTACCGGGCAATGGATCGTGCCGGCGGTCGCGGCGTCTCGCACCGCGACGTATTCGGCAGATTGGGTCGGGATCGACGGCTTTAACAACAGTAACCTGATCCAGACGGGAACCGAGTCGGACTACTACAACGGCAGGATGCACTATGGCGCTTGGTGGGAGATCCTTCCCGCGGCGGAGACGGTCATCCGGTCGATCGTGGTCCACCCAGGTGACACGGTCACAGCATCCATAACGAAGGTTTCCGGCTCATCGTGGAGGATAACGATCACGGACGGTGGCCAGACATTTACGACGACGCGGACATACACAGGTCCTCAGACCTCGGTGGAGTGGATCGAGGAAGCGCCCAGTGTGGGCGGCCGAGTCGCCCCGCTGGCTAACTATGGCCAGACGACGTTTGACCCGGGAACCGTCAATGGCCAAAGCCCGAGCCTGGGGTCCAGCAATGGCGGCGTCATGGTCCAGGGGGGCCAGGTGTCAACGCCATCGGGTCCGGACAGCGACGCTGACGGGTTCAACATTGCCTACGGATCGTCCGCGCCAGCACCACCTTCGAGCTGAGTCGTAGGCAATCTAGGACTTCGACCCGGGGCGGCGATCGATGGCCGACGCGTGAGGCCTGCTGCGCCCCCGCGGGGCGGCGCCGCTGGGAACGGCGCCTCGTGCATACCACGCGCGGGCGTCGAGCGAGAACGGACCCTGTGGAATGGAGGCGCGACATGCCTCACGGACGCGCGCCTGCTGGTCGGCCGGCAGCGAGCGCAGGTAGTGCCCGGCTGGTCCGACCGCCAACGTGAACGGCTCCCAGAAATCCTCGAACCCGCGGTATTCCGCGTGGGCAACCAGCACGCCGTCGACCACGTTCTCCAGACCGGCGCGCTTGAAGCGCTGCGCGATGTCGCCTCGGGTGGTGCCAGCCATTCGCCGCTCGCCCTCGACGGTGCCATCCACTTGATGGGCGGCGGTCCAGAAAATTCGCAGCATCGTCATCCCGCCGCCGGCGATATCCCACATGCACGCGGCCACTGTGCCGAGCGGGCGGGTGACACGGACCATCTCGCGCACCCCCTGGTCGGGGTCGCGCATGAAGCCGATAACCAGCGAGCACCCCGTGGCATCGAAATGTCCATCGTCCCACGGAAGCTGCTCGATCGCGAACGTCGGCGCCCGGGTTGCGCTCGCGGCACGCCGCCGCGAACTGCGGCGCCGGGTCGATCGCCGCGACGCTTTCGGCGCCGACGCGGGCGCCCAGCTCCCGGGTGAGACCGCCTGGTCCGCAGCCCACGTCGAGGACCCTCTGCCCGGACATGACACCCGCCGCGTCAGCGAGCGAGGCCGCCAGCCCCGGCACGTAGCGGCCCATGAAACGGTCATAGTGCTCAGCTGGCGCCGCGAACCGCCCGGGCCCACGTAACCCAGCATCGGCGCCCGGCTCAGGCTGCTTCATGAGACACTCACCGAGCCGAACGATCTCGAGCATGCCAGCCGCGGACAATGGAGCGAGGACCCCATCTCCCGGCGCATACACGAGGCACAGGCAGCCAACGTCCCGTAGGCGGCAGCGGCTCAGCCGAGGCGGCGCGGCGCCGCGCCGGGGCGGGGCGGCGGCGGCGGCGGGGGCGGGGGCGGGGGCGGACCTTTCAGCCTGGCCAGCCACTCCAACCCATCCATGCGTCCGGAGCCGACGTGGGACGGCCGGCACGACTGTGTCGTGCCGGCCTTCCCTTGATTCAGGCGGGTTTACGGGTTCGGGGCCAGTTTGTCCCAGAACGCGCAGTTGTGCTGCGCCGCGACCTGGGCGGCCGTAACCACCTCGGAGTCGCCGGCCGGCTGCAGCGACATTTCCGCCGGATTGTTGGACGGGTTGAATCTCGGCCACACCGGAAGCAGTCCGTTGCTGTTCGGGTTGCCGGTTCGGGAGAACGCCGTTACGAACGCCAGCTCCTGGTCTTGTAGGACCTGCTGGTTGGCATCAAGCGGTGTTGCCGTCGGTGTCAGGAACCACGCACCCACGTGCGAGGCTCCGGGCGCGACGACACCGGGACCCGCCGGCGTGTAGGGCGGGATGTCGTTGTCGTCGATCTCGTACCCGTAGGTCGGCATCCGGCTGGCTAGGTCTCGGTCGGTCTGCAGCGACGGGCAGACGGTGTCGGAGTCTGCCGCGACCGTTCGCCAGGCGATCCCCGGCGAGTCAAACCGGCTCAACGGATACTTCGCCAGAACCTGCGAGGCATACCGGCCGTACTGAGTGTCGACCAGCGACTGGTATTGCGCGGCGCTGGTCGCGGTCCCGACCAGGTCTTCGTCGCGATCGGTACCGGCGATCACCCGCACGTGATTGACCTTGCCGGCTTTGAGCGCCTGCCGGAGGCTCATCGTCAGCGTCGTGCCGTTGATCGTCGGCGCCACCGTGCCTTGTCCACCGTACTGGTAGCCGGACCCGGGCGTCCAGGCGGCCTGCTCGATCGCGGTTGGCGGCAGCGCCTGCAAGCACGCGACGACATTCGCGGTCCCCGGCCCGCATCCAACCGCGGCGGCGAAATTACGTCCAGCCGCGTTGGCCTCGGCCTGGGTCGGCAGAGTTGACTTGCAATCCTGAGACTCGAGGTCCTCTGGAGTTCTCGGGGCTTGTTCCTGGGTCCCGAGTAGCGTGTTGTACTCGCCGCTGACGCTGATGCCGCGCTCAAACAGTCCGTTGGCGGTCGGAGAGGCGATCTGGTCGCATACGCTCGAGCCGCCAGCGGACTCGCCGTAGATCGTCACATTCCCGGGATCGCCACCAAACGCGGCGATGTTGCTTTGCACCCAGCGAAGCGCTGCTTGCTGATCCTGCAGCCCGTAGTCCCCGGAATGAGCGCCAAGCGCCCCGTCCGCCAGGAACCCGAAGATGTTCAGGCGGTAATTCATCGAGACGATCACGTCCCCTCGCGCGGCGAGAAGCGAATTGTCGCCGTTTCCACTCCCGTTGAAGAACCCGCCGCCGTGGATGTGGACCAGCACCGGAAGGCTGGTCGAGCTGTCAGCCGGCCGCCAGACGTTCAGGTAAAGGCAGTCCTCGCTCCCGGCCGGACTCGCCGCCGTGCCCTGAATGCACTCGCTCCCGAATGACGTTGCCGCCAGCGTCGCCGTCCATGGCGTTGGGGCCTGCGGCGGCTGCCAGCGCAGCGATCCCACCGGCGGGGCGGCGTATGGAATCCCGAACCATTCGTTGACGCCACTTGCGGTGGTACCGCAGACTGGCCCATCGACCGTCTGAATGTCGGTGTTCGGTGAACAGGCCGCTGGATCCGCCGTCGCCGCCAGCGCTGATCCCCGGGTTGAGGTGCTCGCGATCACACCGACAACCAGCAGCGCCACAGCCAACGCCGAGCCGAGTAGCCCGAACTTGAACCTTCGCATTGCCATCGATCAATACCTTCTCTCTTTGAATTGACCGTGCTGGGTCATCGCTCGACCAGCACCGGCACCCCCAGATTTGGCGGAAACTAGGCCATTCCGTGGAGACGACGCTCGTTGCGATCCCGGTCTTCGTCAGCGTCAAAACGCTACGGGCGGCCCGCGGCAGGAACTCAGCCGGGATGGGCAGACGAGCTCCCCATACCCTCGCGGCGATGGCGGCGTAGCGGCTAGCTGTATGCGCAAGCGAGCCGCAGCCGAATCAAGAGGCGATCGAGAACTATGGCGACAGGCAACCCCTGCACAGCGCCACCAACCGTACCTCGTGGGGCACGCCACGTCACGCGACGGCGCCGAATAGTTCACGTACGCGTGCTGAAACCTCTGGGGGCCTAGGCGTCGATGCGCTCAAGGTGGCGGCGGGCGCGGAGCGCGAGGTGCAGTCCGAGGACGGTGTCGGGGTCGTCGAGAGGGCTGTCAAGCAGCGTTTCGATGCGTTGGACGCGGTGGTAGAGGGACTGGCGCTCGAGGTGCAGCGCGCGCGCTGTTTCGGCTTTGCGCCCCTGGTGGTCGAGCAGCACTTGGAGGGTGGGCAGCAGTTTTGTCGCGCGCCGTCGGTCGTGCTCGACGACTGGTTCTAGGCGCTGGTGTACGAAGTTACGAAGGTCGGGGTTCTCGCGGAGTTTGAGGAGCAAGCGGTCGATGTCGGCGGTGGTCGCATCGCGCCACGCACGCGGGGGCCCGCCGCGTGCGGTCGAGGCGCATCGGCGGCCTCGCACAGGGCTGCCGGCAGTGCTCTCCAGCTGGTCACCGCGTGCCCGGCGGCGATCACCGGTGGCTCGGCGTCGCGTAGATGGCGCTCGACAGCGGTGTGGATTGTGGTTGCCGCCAGGTCGATGAGCGCGCGGCGGCGGTCAGCCGCGGAGGTGGCCAGGAGCACGAGCGCGTCACGGTGGCTGGTGCGGGTGCCTACCAGCGCGGGGACCGCTGAGGAGCTCATGTCGCGCAGCAGCGCCTGCCAAACGGGCGTCCACGCGCTGTCTTCGGCGCTCGCCGTGGCGGCGGGTGCCGGCGTGGCGATGGCGAGCGGCAGCAGGAGCGCGCCCGGGCGCGGCCGAAAGCCGCGCCTGCGCACGTTGGGGGGCGTCTTCGAGGTCAATCCGCTCGGCCGCGATGTCCGCGAGGAAGTTGCCGCGTTCGCCCGCGGAGAGCATCTGCTCCTGGTGGCTGCGTAGGAGCGTCAGCGCGATGAGCGCCACGGCGCGCTCGACGGCGACGCCGGCGAATTCGTCGAGCGGCGAGTCCAGCGGAATTGCGATCAGGCGTCCCCAGGTTGCCCCACCCGCTTCGGGTACCGGGACGGTGAGCGACCTCTGCCTGGCTTGTGGGTCTCCGTGGGCTCATCGCGAAGAGACTCCCAGGCGGCGAGCACCTCGGCGGCGTCCGCGCGGTGGGTGGCGTGATAGAAGACCTCCTGCCCGGTCTTCTCGAGCAATACCGGGTTGGCGATCGTCTGTGCCAGCGCAGCCAGGATTTCTGGGATTCCCGCCCCGTCGAGCAGCAGCTGTGTGAAGCGCTGATGGATCAGTTCCCCGCGGCGTAGCGCGGCGAGCTGGCGGCTCAGGATGGCTGCGTGGATCGACTCGGTTATCTCGACGAAGAGCATTTCGTGATGGAGGACGATCAGCGGTAGGCCCCGGGCCTCGGCCTGCTTGGTGAGGGCGGGGGGAATACGTTGGAAGTGCTGGCCGAGCTCGATCACGAGCGCAGCGATGCCTCGCTCTGCGAGCTGGTCGATG
This sequence comes from Solirubrobacterales bacterium, assembly GCA_019239375.1. GTDB lineage: Bacteria > Actinomycetota > Thermoleophilia > Solirubrobacterales > Solirubrobacteraceae > Palsa-465. Next base: position 5,896 of record JAFAZZ010000502.1, read on the forward strand.
AACTGTCGCTGCTGTGCTGCGGTCCTGCCTGCTCCCATCCCGGTCCTCAGCAGGAGCTCACCGCCCTTGAGCAGTGTCGCGATGTTCGGGACCTCGGCGGCGTGTACCCAGTGGATCGTGCGGTCGAGGTGTTGGCGTCCAGCCAGGACCTGCGGCGCTCCCCTGCGCAGCGCGGGAAGCCGCAGCGCGGCCGCCACCGTGATCAGTGAGGCGCTGGGACCGACGTCCCGTCTGCCCGGACATCTCGTCGGAAATGTAGCCCCAACTGCCCGCTTGATGTGACGCCCTGTCAAAAATCCTGGTGATCTTGATGACTGCGTGAGGGGTTGTGGGCGACGGTGCCAGAGCGGACCATCTCCCGGCCAAGACAGAACTTGCGGGAGGTTGAATCGGATGTCCGATACCACGCTGGCCGAGCGGCCATCTTCGACGATGCCCCCGGCGCTCGAGAACTATGTCGGCGGCGCCTGGTGTCCGCCGGCCGTACCGGAGGCGATCGAGGATCGTAACCCTGCCACCGGTGAGCTGATCGGACGGGTGCCGCTCTGCGGCGCGGCTGATGTCGATGCGGCGGTGAGCGCGGCTCGCGCCGCGTGGCCGGCGTGGCGCGCCACGTCGCCACTGGTGCGTGCGCGCGCCCTGTTTCGCCTGCGCGAGGTGCTCGATGAGCACCGTGAGGAGCTTGCCTGGCTAGTCACCCGTGACATGGGAAAGACGTTTGTTGACGCGTTTGCCGAGGTCGGCCGCGGAATCGAATCGGTCGAGGCGGCCACCGCAATCGCGCACTTGCTCAAGGGCGAGAACCTCGAGGGGGTGGCGCGTGGCGTTGATGTGGAGCTGGTGCGCCAGCCGGTCGGGGTAGTCGCGGCGATCACCCCGTTCAACTTCCCGGCGATGATCCCCCTGTGGTTCTTGCCGTTCGCCATCGGCGCCGGCAATACCTTTGTCCTTAAGCCCTCTGAACAGGATCCGGTCACCTCGCAGCGGCTGATGGAGCTGATCGGGGGGATCGACGAGATTCCCGCCGGCGTGGTCAACCTCGTGCACGGCGCTCACGATGCGGTCGACGCGCTGCTTGATCACCCCGGCGTAAATGCGATCTCGTTCGTCGGCTCGGCGGCCACAGCGCGCTACATCTACCAGCGCGCCGCGGAGAACGGCAAGCGCGTGCAGGCGCTCGGGGGAGCCAAGAATTCGATGGTGATCATGCCCGACGCCGACCCGCAGCTGTTCGTCGGCGGCGTGGTCGGCTCGGCCTTCGGCGCGGCGGGGCAGCGGTGCCTGGCGGGCTCGGTGGCGGTGCTGGTCGGAACCGAGGCCGAGCAGGACGCGACGCGCGACGCGATTGTGGCGGCAGCGAGCAAGCTGCGCACGGGTGACGGGGCCGATCCGGCTACCGACGTGTGCCCGCTGATCTCGCCGGCCAACCGGGAGCGGCTGGAGCGGGAGATCGAGCAGGCGCGGGTCGAGGGCGCCCACATCGTGCTTGATGGCCGCCGCGCCGGCGGCCCTGGTGGCGCCGAACTAGGGCCGACGGTCATCGACCGGCCCTCGGAGCACAGCCGGGTGCTCCGCGAGGAGCTGTTCGGTCCCGTGTTGGGACTCGTGCGCGTGCCCGACCTGGAGTCGGCGATCGACTGGACGAACCAGAGTCGCTACGGCAACTCGGCGATCCTGTTCACCTCTTCTGCTCGCGCGGCGCGGGAGTTCCGGTACGGGATCGAGGCCGGGATGATCGGCGTCAACATCGGTGTCGCAGCGCCGATCGCATGGTTTCCGTTGGCGGGCTGGAAGGGCTCGATCGACGGTGATCTGCACGCCAACGGACGCGACGCGATCGAGTTCTACACGCGCAAGAAGGTGGTGACCGAACGATGGAACTGACCCACGACACACTTCAGCAGGCCGCGACCGAGCACCTGCTTTTGCATTTCACGCGCAACGGCACCTACGGGCCGCAGCGCACGCCGCTGCTCGTGCTCGAGCGCGGAGAAGGACCGTATGTGTTCGACACGTCCGGCCGCCGGTACGTGGACGGGCTCTCGAGCCTGTTCTGCGCGCAGATCGGCTACTCCTATGGTGCGGAGATGGGCCGGGCCGCCCCGCCAGTTGGAGCGGCTGCCCTTCAACACAAACTGGAGCACGGCGCACCCGCCGGCGATCGAGTTGGCGCAGCGGCTCGCCGCGCTGGCCCCCGAGGGCTTGGGCAAGGTGTTCTTCACCTCCGGTGGCTCCGAGTCGGTCGAGGCGGCGTGGAAGATCGCCCGCCAGTACCACCTCGCCAACGGTGAGGAGCAGCGGCGCAGGGCGATCGCCCGTCGGATCGCCTATCACGGCGTCACGCTCGGCGCGCTGTCGTTCACCGGCGTACAGGCGATGAAGGAGCCGTTCGGGCCTGCCCCGATCCCCGTCAGCCACGTGTCCAATACCAATGCATATCGCGCAGCCGACGGGGGCGACGAGAGGCCTTCTGCCGGCGCCTCCTTGACGAGGTCGAGCAGACGATCCTGGCCGAAGGCCCAGAGACGATCGCGCTGCTAATTGCCGAGCCGGTGCAGAACGCGGGGGGCTGCCTGACCCCGCCGGCGGGCTACTGGCAGGGCCTGCGCAAGCTCTGCGACTGCTACGGCATCCTGCTGGCCGTCGACGAAGTGATCACCGGCTTCGGACGGCTTGGCGAGTGGTTCGGGACCAGCCGCTATGACATCTCCCCCGACCTGCTGACCGTCGCCAAGGGCCTGACCTCCGCCTACGCGCCAATGGGTGCCGTGCTCGTGGCCGATCACGTCGCCGCCCCTCTGTATGAGGACAAGCGCACGTTGCTGCACGGGATAACCTTCGGCGGGCATCCGCTGTCGACAACGATCGCGTTGAAGAACATCGAGATCTTCGAGCGCGACCGAGTCCTGGAGAACGTCCGCGCGCTGGAAGGCCACCTGCAGCGGCGCCTTGAGGGGCTGCGCTCGTTGCCGATCGTCGGCGACGTCCGCGGCGCCGGGTTCTTCTGGGCGGTGGAGCTGGTCCAAGACCAGGCCGGCACACCCTTTGATGCCGAGCAGCGGGAGCGGCTGCTGCGTGGCTTCATGGCGGGGCGGCTGCTCGAGGCAGGGCTGATTGCCCGCGCCGACGACCGTGGCGATGCCGTGCTGCAGATCGCCCCGCCGCTGATCTGCGACGTCGCGGTCCTCGACCAGATCGTCGAGATGCTGGGCGAGGTGCTGACCGACGCGGGGAACCTGATGGGCGTGCAATCGAACAGGTTGGCGGAGGTGGCGTGATGCGGATCGGCGTCGTCAAGGAGATCAAGACCGCCGAGCGCCGCGTGGCCCTGACGCCCGCAGGGGCGCAAGCTCTGACTACTGCAGGTCACGAAGTGCTCATCGAACGAGGGGCTGGCTCGGGATCAGGCTTCCCGGATCTCGCCTACGGGGCGGCGGGCGCCTGGCTGATCGACCACGCGGCCGACGTGTGGAGCGACAGCGAGCTGCTCTTGAAGGTCAAGGAGCCCATCGGGCTCGAGTACGGCCTGCTGCACGACCAACTGACACTGTTCACCTATCTGCATCTGGCGCCAAACCGCGCGTTGACCGACGCGCTGGTGCGCTCGGGCACAACGGCTATCGCCTATGAGACGGTCGAGGACGCCCGTGGCGGCCTGCCGCTGCTGGCGCCGATGAGCGAGATCGCCGGGCGCCTCGCGACCCAGGCCGGCGCGTACTTCCTCCAGGCGCCGTTGGGCGGTCCGGGGGTGCTCATCGGCGGCGTGCCCGGCGTCGCGCCGGCGCGCGTTGCGGTGCTCGGCGGCGGTGTGGTCGGCACCCACGCCGCGCGGATCGCGGTCGGGATGGAGGCCGAGGTCACGATCCTCGAGCGCTCACTCGACCGCCTGCGCGCGCTCGATGAGCTGTTCGGCCGTCAGGCCCGCATACTGATGTCCGACGCGTCCACGCTCGAGGCCGCTTTGCGGGAAGCCGACATCCTGATCGGCCGTGCTCGTCCCGGGCGCCCGTACGCCGAGGCTGGTGACCCGCGAGATGCTGACGCTCATGCGGCCCGCATCGGTGATCGTCGATGTCGCGATCGACCAGGGCGGGTGCTTCGAGACCTCCCGGCCGACGACTCACGCCGACCCGGTCTTCGAGGTCGAGGGCATCATGCACTACTGCGTGGCGAACATGCCGGGCGGGGTCCCGGCCACCGCGACTCGTGCGCTGACCAATGCCACCTTCCCGTACGTCCGCGCGCTCGCCGATCAAGGCGTCGAGGCGGCGCTCGCCTCGGACGCCGGGGTCGCTCGCGGAGTCAACATCCGCGCCGGAGAGATCACCCATCAGCCAGTGGCCGAGGTTTACGGGTACACGGCTGCTGTTGCAGCTTGACACTCGATCGGCCTTACTCGTTTTTCCGAGGCCAATGCCCGGACGAACGGGTCTCGACCAAACAGCACAACACCAGAGGATGAGGAGAAGGATGTCCAGCCAACAGCAGATCGGCACGCAGCCCGAGAGGGACGTTGCGGTTGACAGACCACTTGAACTCAGCGGGCAGACCGCCACGCCTACGGCGCTGCCGCGCGCAGTGTCCGGTGAGGAGGAGCTCCACGCTGCGGGATATGAGCAGGCGCTGATGCGCTCGCTGAGCGTCCCCGATGTGGTGGCGCTGAGCGTCTCGGACATCACGCCGATGGCTTCGCTGCTGGTGATCGCGCCGGCCGTGCTCGTGATCGCCGGTACCGGAGGCCTGCTCGCCTACATCATCGGCTGCGTGATCGCAGTCTGTGTGGCGACATGCATGGCCGAGCTCGGGTCGATGTATCCGGTGGCCGGAGGTCTGTACTCGATCGTGGGCCGGGTGCTCGGTCGACCGCTCGGATTCATCGGCCTGGTTGACTACCTTGGGCAGGCAGTGTTCCTGCCGGCGGCGATCGCGCTCGGGATCGGAGCGTACCTGTCCTCGTTGATTCCCGGGATAAATATCAATATCGCGGCGGCGGTGATGATGGTGATCATCACCGCGATCGGGTGCTTCGGGATTTCGTTCAACGCGCGACTTATCTTCGTGTTTCTCGGGATCGAGATGACGGTTCTGGCCATCATCGCCGTGGCGGGGCTCGTCAACCTCCACCAGCCCCTGTCGATCCTCACCCACCCCGTCATGGCCGGACATGGGGGAACGCTTTCCAGTATCGGTGCCGGCACGGTGATCGCTGCCGTGGCAACCACGCTGTTTTCGTTCAATGGCTACGACAGCGCGATCAACTTCTCCGAGGAGACGCGCGGGAGCGCCCGCAACGTCGGCGTTGCGCTCATGTGGGCAGCGGGAATCGCAATGGCCGCCGAGCTCGTGCCAGTCTTCCTCGCTACCTTTGGCGCGCCCGACCTCGGCCACTTCCTCTCCTCGAGCACGCCACTCACGGACGTAATCAAGACCAACTTGAACGGAACGTTGAAGGACATCGTCATTGCGGGCGCATTGGTGGCCATCTTCAACGCAGTTCTAGCCATCACCCTTCAGTTCGGCCGGATTCTGTTCGCCAGCGGGCGCGACCGCGCGTGGCCGACACCAATCAGCAATGCCCTCAGCCGCGTCAACCAGCGCGGCGCGCCGTGGATCTCGACTCTGATCGTCGGCACCTTGGCCACCGCATTGTGCTTCTACAGCAGCCTGGTGACGGTCGTGACGTTCACGTCGGTGCTCGTCGTCGTGCTTTATGCACTGATCGCCGCCTCGGCGATCGTCAGTCGCGTGAGCGCCGCCCAGCGTGCGCTTCCACGCCCGTTCCGGATGGCTCTGTGGCCGGTCGCGCCGGTGGTTGCACTGGCGGGCGTGGGGATCGCCCTCTCGCAACAGAAAGCCAGCGACCTCTTCATCACCGCGGCGATCATCGTCGGTGCGCTGCTCTACTACGTGCTCTACCTACGTCCGCGACGCGCGACACACTGGAACACCTTCAGTGACCCCGAAACCGAACTGGCGCGGCTGGGAGAGCATTGATGGGCGACCGGGCACGGAACCTGGGTCTCGGGGTAGGCAGCCTGCCGACCGGGCCCCAAAACGCGATCACCGACGTCCCGGACGTACGGGTCGGCGTCACCACCGTGATCGAAGGCGATCCAGGCGGCAGCGATCCGGTCGTCCGCAGCGGGGTCACGGCAATCCTGCCACATCCCGGCAACCTGTTTCGCGAGCGTGTGTTCGCGGGCGTCTCTGCCTTCAACGGGTACGGAATGCTGACCGGCAGCCTCGTCATCGACGAGTGGGGACTGCTCAACTCGCCGATCGTGATCGTCGACACGACTCACATCGGCATGGCCTACGACACCCTGGCCCGCTGGCTGACCGCCGCCGACCCGACGGTGGGCGATCTCGACGTCGCCATGCCGGTGGTCACCGAGTGCGACGACGGATTCCTCAACGACAACCGGAGCTTCGGCCTGCAACCACAGCACGTAGTAGCCGCTCTCGATGGAGCCAGCAGCGGACATGTGCCCGAAGGCGCCGTCGGCTCAGGCACCGGCACGCAGCTATTCGAGTTCAAGGGCGGCGTCGGCACCTCCTCGCGGATCATCGAGATAGGCGGAGAGCCGTTCACGGTCGGGGTGCTGGTCAACACCAACTACGGCCACCGCCACCAGTTGCGAATACACGGCGCGCCCGTCGGGGAGCACCTCCGCGACACGCTGAGACCTGGAACCCAGAAAGAAGGCTCGTGCATCGTCGTCATTGCCACCGACGTACCCCTGCACCCCGGGCAGCTGCGCCGGGTCGCCCGGCGAGCCGATGCCGGCCTCGCCCGCACCGGCTCGTGCGCCAACGACGGTTCCGGCGAGATCTCGCTCGCCTTCTCAACCGCCAACCACATCCCGCGCGAGGGCGGCTCACCGATTGACACGGTGCCGCTTCTCCGGGGAGGACAGTTCTGGACTGCAGGAGCACCCGTCGACCTCCTCTTCGAGGCGGTCGCCGACGCCACCGAGGAAGCATCGCTCAACGCGCTTTTCAGCGCGCAGACGATGCCAGGCCGCGACGGCCACGTCCTGCACGCCATTCCGCTCGACCAGACGCTCGAGTTCCTCGAACACTGGCATCCACCTGTGCGTCCGTGAGACACAACCAACGGTCCGAAGAGTGACGATCCAGCGTAGGCTTGGACCAGCGATAGCGGACCGTTCCAGACGCCTCATCTCGAATGCGGAGAGGGTTACCCAGCATCGGCTGACAGCTGCGCGTCACCAAAGAGTCGGGGGCACCTTCGGTGGTGAGCACGTTGTGCAGTACGGGTAGGAAGACTTCCATTCCATCTGCGTCCCCGCTGCTCGCTCGAGCGCAGCGGTCAGACCGCTAGCTTTCACTTTCCGGTCGGCGACAAGGGGTTCGAGTACGTCATTCACTCAGTGTAGGTCGCCGCCTCTCTTTCGGGGAGTGGTTTCCGCTCGTAGGCATAGCCGGTTGACGCCCGGACCACGACTGATGTGTTCGGTAGAACCACGTCGATGGCCCTGAGGTCGGACGCCCGCCCTCAGGCTGTCGGTATGTGAATTCCTCCAAGTCCCCAGGGCGCGCGCCCGGCCACCGCAGGGCCGCCTGGATGTCCATCGTCCCGTAGTTGCCGAAGTCGTGACCTTCGCCGTCGAGCGCGGGATCGGCGAAGAAGCCGAGCAGCCCTAGGCGGTAGTTGATCGTCACGACGACGGTGTCCTTGCCGCCATATTGGGCGCCGTTGGCCAACTTGCTGCCGTCGTAGTCGTTGGATTCCCCGTCAACGTTGCCGCCGCCGTGGGTGCAGGCGCACCATCTCCGGCTTCGGAGGCAATTCCGAGCGACGTCACTCTGGGCGGCCAGTCCGCGGGGGCCTCTGAGACCGGCTCCAACGTGATCTCGCCAAAGAGCGAGGGGCTGTTCGAGCGGGCGATCTTCCAGAGCTCGCCGACCTCGACGTTCCCGCCGCTGTCGCTGGCGCTAACCCGAGGCACCGTGTTCGCCCAGGCCGCCGGCTGTCCCGGCGACGGTGCCGGCGCCGCGAGCTGTCTGCTCGGCATCACCGAATACTTCTCGGGGCCGCCGATGCAGCCGCTGACCGCCGACCAGTACGAGGCCGCGGTCACGCCCACCTATAGCGGCAACGCCGGTCCGGGTGGGAGTCCGCTGGCCTATGCCGCGGGAACGGCCGACAAAGTGCTAGCCGAGTACCCGGTGTCTAACTACCCGACTCCGCAGCTCGCCGATGACGCGGCGTTCACCGACCCGGGAGCGTGCCGCGCCCTGCACGTGGACAACCTGTGGTCAAAGCACGTGCCGGTATACGCCTACGAGTTCGACTACCAGAACGCGCTGTACTACTTCCCGCCGATGTCGGGCTTCGTCCCGCTCGCGGCGCACATGATCGACATTCAGTTCCTGTTCCCGCTCTGGCACGGGGGCCAGCTGGGCGTGTCGCATCCGCTGACGCGGACGAGACAAGGCTCTCGGACCAGCTCGTGGCGGCGTGGACGAACTTTGCCTTCAAGGGAAGCCCGAACCGAGCCGGAAACTCATCCTGGCCGCAGTTCTCCTCGAGCAACGGCTCGATGCTGTCCGAGAACGTCCCGAGCTCCTCGACGATGAGCGCGTCGCAATTCTCGGCCAATTTTCGGGCTGGACCCAGGCCGCTCTTGTGGAACGTTCATCCTCGCGCCACCCTGCTGCTTCCTCTCCTTAGCGGCGCCGGCGTGCTCACGCTTACGGGCAAACCGCCGCGGGTAGCTTCAGTCTGATGTCGGTGCCCGGAATCGACCAGGTGGGCGAGCGTCCACTCGAGGAGTTGGTGCAGAACGCGTCCCAGCAGGCTGTGCTCTTAGCCCGGGAGCAGGTGGACATCGCGCGGCAGGAACTGACGGCTAGGGGAAGGCAGGCCCTCCCGGGAGTCGCCCTGGTGGGTGGGGGTGCCCTCCTCGCTGCGCTTGCTTCGGGAGCCGGCACGGCTGGGTTGATTCTCTTGCTTGCTCGCCGCCGCGGTGCGTCGGCTGCTGCGCTCGGCGTGACTGGCGCGTACGCCGGTGCCAGCGCGGTCCTCGCCCGTGCGGGGCTTGTGCGCCTCCGGGAAGCTGGGCCGCACCGGCCCGACGTGCCGGATCAGGACGAGCCGGTTCAGGACGCCGAGCAAGACGTCGGACCCGCGAGACGACCCACCAAGCCGGCAGCGAAGTCGTCGCGGCAGGCCAGGTCGGCAGCGAAGTTGCCACGGCAGACCAAGTCGGTAGCGAAGTCGCCGCGGCAGGCCAAGTCGGCGGGGAAGTTGACAACGTCGGGGGCCGGGCGCCCGAAGCCGGCGTCAAGGACCCCGAGTTCTCGCCGTCGCCCTGCCGGTTCACCGACGGCCCGCACGCGCCGGCGAGCGCCCTGAGCTTCCCGAGGGTTCTAACAACATCGCAACAAATGAGAGCGACTCTCTCGGGGGGGACGGGCGCGATTACTGCCTCGGTCAGACCCGAAGAAGCCGCCGGGGGCTGACGGCCGGCGGCCGGCGCGGGCAAGACTCGGCACGGCCCCTCACCGAAGGCCGCGCGCCGGGGACGGGCGTCCCAGCGCACGCCTCCGGTCCTCGGTCCCTATAGCCACCGTTGGTTACGCGTAGGCACCCAAGCGCTCGGCGCCCAGTGTCGGAAGGGATCGCCGGGCGGGGGAAGAACCTTTAGTGCATGCCAGACGTTCTCATCACCATCCTCATCGTGGCGCTGGTCTGGATCCTTGCGACGACGCTGGGCCTGCCGTATCTCGTGTCGATCGTCGTGACGATCGTGGCCGCGCTTTACCTGCTCGGCCCACGCCGGGGAACGATCGGGCGGACGCCGCGACGCTCGCGCTAACCCCCGGCCGTTTCACGGCTCGTGAATGGCTCGCTCGGACCCACCCGCGCCGGTAATGAGCGAGCCATAATCACTGCAGCAACGCGCGGAGCTTGCCCGCAGCGCGCGCCACGGCGTGCTCGACGGCGAACGTGTGCGCCACGGCGTGCTCGACGACGAACGTGGTGGCTCTGGTGCGCTTGGGCGAGTCGGGCGGCGGGACCCGGCCATACTTCAGCGTCGTGGCCGCAGAGATAGAACGTGATCAAAGCTTTGGGTCGCAAGATCCTTTCTCGGTCGGGGTCGAAGAGGAGCTATTTCTGGTCGACCCGATCACCGGGCGGCAGATCAACAGCTCTGCCGCGGTGCTCGAGAGGCTGGGCAAGGTGTCCGGAAAGGTCGAGCGGGAGCTGCATGCCTGTCAGGTC
>JAFAZZ010000016.1 GCA_019239375.1 Solirubrobacterales bacterium
GAGGGACGAGTCCCGGCGCTCGCGCCGGCGGTGTCTCGGGGGGACTCCGCTAAGCGGGGTCAGCCTCCGACCTAGCGGCCGGACACCTCCAGGGTCCCGCAAGAACTTTCAGACAGTCGGACCACCTCCTTTCTCTGGTGATGATCAGATTAGCGAATGATGCGGCCGGGATCACCCGCCACCGGAGGAAAGGCGGAATCCGGCATCTCGGGATTCCGACATGGATGCCGGGATCCACGTGAAGCTCCCGATGTTCTGTGGCTATTCCTCGGCCACCGGTGCGGCCGTCGCCGCCTCGGACTCGACGACCAGCGCCACCGCGCTGACCTGGTCATCGTCACGGATGTTCATGACCCGCACGCCCTGGGAGGCGCGGCCGTAGCGATTGATGCCCCGGACCGAGGTGCGCTGGACCATCCCGTTCTGGGAGATGAACACCAGCTCCTGATACTCGCGCACGACGAGTGCGCCGGCCAGCGCGCCCTTGTTCTCGGTCAGGGTGATCGTCTTGACGCCCATGGCGCCGCGGCCCTTGACCGGATAGTCGGGGATCGGCGTGCGCTTGCCGTAGCCGTTCTCGGTCACCACGAGCAGCTCTTGGTCGTCGCGCGCCACGTCCATGGCAAGAACCGCATTCCCCCTCTGCGCGACGTTCATGCCCCGCACGCCGCTCGTGTCCCGCCCCATCGGTCGTACCTGGTCCTCACTGAACCGGGCCGCCTGACCAGAACGCGAGACCATGATGATGTCGTCATGACCGCTCGTGCGGCGCACCGCGATCAGCTCGTCGTCGTCGCGGATGTTGACCGCGATGATCCCGTCGGCCTTGATCGGCGTGTTGTAGGCCGGGAATTCGGTCTTCTTGACCATTCCGTTGCGAGTGGCGAACACCAGATACCTGCCCTCGCCGAAGTCTCGGGTGGCCAGCACGGACTGCACCCGCTCGCCGTCGCGCAACGGGAGCAGGTTGACCAGCGCGCGGCCCCGCGAGGTCCGCGAGGCCTCCGGTAGCTCGTAGACCTTGAGCCGGTAAACCTTTCCGCGGTTGGTGAAGAACAGCAAATAGTCGTGGGTGGAGGAGACGAACAGGTGCTCGATGTAGTCGTCCTCCTTCATCTCCATGCCGGTCACTCCGACGCCACCTCGGCGCTGCTGCCGATAGGTCGAAAGGGGCAGCGACTTTATGTAGCCCGAGTGGGTGATCGAGATCACCATCTGCTGGTCGGCGATCAGGTCCTCGATGTCGATGTCGCCCTCGGCGTGAACGATCTCGGTGCGGCGCTCGTCCCCATAGGACTCGGCAATCTCCGACAGCTCCTCCTTGATCAGCGCCATGACCTTGCTCTCGTCACCGAGGATCTCGCGCAATTCCTTGATCCGCTCGATCAGGTCCTTGTGCTCCTGCTTGATCTTGTCCGCCTCGAGCGCGGTCAGGCGGCTGAGGGTCAGCTGGAGGATCGCCTGGGCCTGCACGACGGTCAGCTCGAATCGCTCGAGCAGGCCGTGGCGCGCTACCTCGGGCGTCTGGGAGCCGCGGATCAGCGCGATCACCTCGTCCAAGTTGGCCAGCGCGATCAGCAGGCCCTCGAGGACATGCGCGCGCTCCTCGGCCCGGCGCAGCTCGTACTTGGTCCGGCGAACAATGACGTCGCGCTGGTGGTCGACGTAGTGGCCGATGACCTCGCGCAGCGAGAGCGTGCGCGGCACGTTGTCGACCAGCGCGACCATGTTCACGCCGAACGTCTGCTGCATCGGCGTGTGCTTGAACAGCTTGTTGAGTACGACCTTGGGGATCGCGTCGCGCTTGAGCTCGATGACGATCCGCATCCCGTTGCGATCGGACTCGTCGCGGATGTCGGTGATCTCGGCGAGTTTCTTCTCGTGGACGAGCGTGGCGATCTTCTCGATCACTCCGCCGTCGCCCCCCTTACGGACCAGGAACGGGAGCTCGGTGACGATGATCGCCTCCTTGCCCTGGCCGATCGGCTCGATGTGCGCCTTCGCCTGCACCCGGATCCGGCCGCGGCCCGTGGCGTAGGCGTCACGGATCCCCTCGCGGCCGAGGATCGTTCCGGCGGTCGGGAAGTCAGGCCCCTTGAGATGCTTCATTAGACCCTCGACATCGATGTTGGGGTCATCGATGTAGGCGAGCGTCGCCGCCACCACCTCGCGCAGGTTGTGCGGCGGGATGTTGGTGGCCATGCCGACCGCGATGCCGGAGCCCCCGTTCACCAGCAGGTTCGGGAACCGCGACGGCAATACCAGCGGCTCCTGCTTGGAGCCGTCGAAGTTGGGCGCGAAGTCGACCGTCTCCTGGTCGATGTCGCGCAGCATCTCAGTGGCCAGCGCGTCCAGCCGGGCCTCGGTGTAGCGCATCGCGGCTGCCCCCCAACCGTCGATGTTGCCGAAGTTGCCGTCCCCGTCGACCAGCGGATAGCGCATCGAGAAGTCCTGCGCCATCCGAGCGAGCGTGTCGTAGATGGCCGAGTCCCCGTGAGGGTGGTACTTGCCCATCACCTCGCCGACGATCGTCGCGCACTTGACGTGCTTGCGCGGCGGCCGCAGGCCGATTTCGTTCATCGCGTAAAGGATCCGGCGGTGGACGGGCTTGAGGCCATCGCGGACCTCGGGCAGCGCACGCCCGACGATCACCGACATTGCGTAGTCGAGATACGCCGAGCGCATCTCCTCCTCGAGCCCGCGGGGCTCGATGTTGCCGCCGCTGATGGCGTCGATCGATGCCATGACGACTACTCCTTAGACGTCGAGGTTCGACACGAGGCGGGCGTTCTCTTCGATGAACGCGCGCCGTGGCTCGACCTGGTCGCCCATCAGCATCGAGAAGACGAGGTCGGCTGACGCCGCGTCCTCCATGGTGACCTGCACCAGCGTCCGGCTGGAAGGGTCCATCGTGGTCTCTCGCAGTTCGTGCGCATCCATCTCGCCCAGCCCCTTGAAGCGGTAGTACTCGATCCCGCGCTGAGCAACGGCCAGCACTGATTCGCGCAGCTCCTCGAACGTGGCCGCATCCTTCGCGTTTTCGCCCAGGCGGATGTGAAACGGCGGGGTACCGACCAGCTCGACTAGCTCGTGGTGAACTTCGGCCAGCCGGTGATACTCCTCGGCTTCGAGGGTCAGCCGTGGGATGATGTGGGTGGTGGCCAGCCCCGTCTTGGCCTCGACGGTGCGGATCACGACCTCGTGATCGTTCTCGGACACCAGCTGGGCACGGTGTGACTCGCCGTTCTGGCCTTCCTTGGCGATGTGCCGCAGGAGCGCATCGACGTCGGTGATCTGCTCATCGAGCAGGCGCGCCTGCTGCAGGAAGCTGATCACGCCGTGGCCGTGTGCCGCCCGCAGGGCGGACGCCCAGCCGTCGTACTGCTTGAGCAGCCGGTTGAAGCGCTTCCAGCGGGCATCGGTCAGCTTCAGCGGCTTGTTGTAGCGATCGAAGACTTCGATCTTCTCGAACTTGTCGCCGAGCAGCATGTCCTCCAGCTCGGACTCGCGCTCGATGTAGCGGTGCTTCTGGCCCTTCGTCAGGCGGTAGAGCGGCGGCTTGGCGATGTACACGTAGCCGGCCTCGATCAACGGCTGCATTTCGCGGAACAGGAGCGTCAGCGCGAGCGTCCGAATGTGGGCGCCATCGACGTCGGCGTCGGTCAGCAGCACGATCTTGTGGTAGCGCGCCCTGGTGATGTCGAACTCGTCGCGCACGCCGGTGCCGATCGCGGTGATCAGCGCCTGGATCTCCTGGTTCTGGAGGACCTTGTCGATCCGGCTCTTCTCGACGTTCAGGATCTTGCCGCGCAACGGCAGGATGGCCTGCGTGTTGCGGTCGCGCGCGCTCACCGCCGAACCGCCAGCCGAGTCACCCTCGACAATGAACAGTTCGGCCAGCGCCGGGTCCTT
>JAFAZZ010000154.1 GCA_019239375.1 Solirubrobacterales bacterium
CCTGTCCAATGAGGCCGTGAAGGAGGTAATCACCGGCGAAACAAGAGGTGCCGACACCAACACCCAGCTTGAGGCTAACGACATCAAGACGATCATTGCCGGCTCCGACGCAGTTCTGCTTCGCGTGGCTGGGACCGGCAACCCGAAGGAAGCTGCGGCGGTTGCCAAGGCCGAAGAGCTGGAAGGCCGTGTACAGACTGAGTTAGAGGCAACTGAGCGAAGTTTGTCGGTCAAGACGCGCGCGGACGAGGAGGAGCGCCGCCGAGCAGACCAGCGGCATCTCCTTTACGAGCTAGCAGAGGTGGGCATCCAAATCGGAATTGTGCTGGCAGGCATCTCGATCCTGGTTCGCCGTCGCGCGCTGCTCACAAGTGGCGCGGCCCTCGGCGCTGCGGGCGTGGCCGTGCTGGTTGCCGGGCTCTTGTACTAGGCGTGGCGCCTCCTTGCTGTCGAAGTGCTTGTAGACGGAGGCGGCAGCGCGGAATGGGAGAAACGACCGGCCCCTGGCCTGGGCTACGCGACTCGTGAGTCCGTAGTCACGGCCATTCGATCATTCGAGAGTGGCGCCGCGGCGCCGGCTCAGGACTTGGCGCCAGGCGGAGCCGGCGGACTGGAAGGTTGGGCCGGGTAGAGGAATTGACCGATGCCGTCGAGAGGCTCGCCGGGATCGCGCGGCGAGAACCGCCGAAGTTCGTCGTTGACGCTGTAACGCGGGCCGACCAGCACCTGCTCGTCACGAACCAGCGTATAGAAGCGGTCCAGCGGGCGCGGGGGCGGGCCACCGGTCCGCACGCCGCGGAAGTCGTAGACGCCGCCATGGCACGGACACACGAAGCTCGCCGCAGCGGCGACGTAGCGCACCGGGCATCCTACGTGGACGCACCGGGAGGAGATGGCGATGACCCGGTCATACTGGTCCTTGGCCGGGCCGTCGATGGCGAGGTTATGAAGGCGGATGTAGGCGATCGCCAGGCCGGCTTCGCCGACGCCCGGCTCCACCGTGATTACCTCGGGCAGGTAGTCGGAGTTCGTGAAGCGGGAGACCGGGCCCACCGCCTGCCAGGTGTCGGAGGTGGCCTGGAACACCGGAGCGACGGCAAAGCCGAGAGCCGGCAGCGTGAACGCCGCTGCCGCGATCGCGCCCGTGGCGGTGGCCGCGCTGTTCATGAAACGGCGCCGCGTAATCGTCTCGCCCTCGAACGCGCCGGGGATGTGGCGGTCAGTTGTGTACTCCGATCGGGTCTTGCGCGATCTCATACTATGGTGCATAGTAACACGTTCCGACCCGCGCTACGACGATCCGTCGTAGGCGCGAGGGCGCCTCGCGATCCCGCGCGTCCGACGTCATCCTGGCAGGCTTAGCGCTGATCCCTCGGAATCAGCCTGGGCTCCGGCCGACCCACGCCTCAACCGACGGCTCGGCGAATCTCGCTGGCCGCGACGTGGCTCTCGGCGCGCTCGATCAGGAGTTGGTACTCCGCCGCCGCATGTTCCTCGCGATCAAGGGCCGCGGAGTATGCGGCGAACGCCAGGGCCCGCTCTTCGCGCGCGGCAGCGAGCCAGCTGCGATAGGCCGCCTCGACCGCGGCATTCTCTTCGCGCCAGGCGATGTAGCCGTCAAGAACGGCGTCGATGAGGATGCTCGAAGGCGGCGAGACGACCGGGGAACGTTTCATGCTCATGGCGATCAACTCCAGGGGGCAGGTGGGGGCGTCAGACGAGGAGTACGACTCGTGGTAGTAGCTAGGCTTCCTGGATGTAGACGCATGTGTCGGCGAAACCTTCCAGCCTCCCCTGCCGGTGGCGGGGACGGAAGGTTTGGGCACGCACACGCGTCCGAAAGAGTGAGGATGTCCGCGCACCTACCGATCGAGTTCTCCGGCCCGGCCGCGAAGGCGGCCCGGTCACGGCCGGCCCAGCGACACCTTGGCCCGGCTGCCCTGGCGGCCGCACGAGTAGAGACCGGAGGGGCCCTGGTGGGCGCGCTTGGCCTCGCGTGCTCGCTCTTTGTGGTGTTCCGGCTGACGCAGACCTGGCGGGTCACGCCGGCCGCGGCATCGCACCGCATCTCGCTCCTCGGACACGAGCTGAGCTATCCGGCGGCCAACGCAGCCGCGGTGGTCGTGGTCGCGCTCGCACTGCTCGGTCTCGTCGTCATCGTGATGACGATCGTGAGCGTGCTCCGGGAACTGGCGGCGTCCAGGCGAGTGCGCCGCCGTCTGAACGCCTGCGCGTCGCGGCCTCACGGGTATTTTCCCCAGGCTTCCGGGGATTTCCTGGTGATCGACGACGAGCTTCCCCGCGCCTTCTGCGCCGGGTTCATGAGACCCCGGGTCTACCTGTCGAGCGGAGCGGTGGCGCTGCTCGACGAAAGCGCTCTCCATGCGGTGCTGGCCCACGAGCGCCGTCACGCGCGTCGACGTGACCCCCTGCGCCTGGCCACCGGGCGTGTGATCGCGCGCGTGCTCTTCTTCCTCCCCGGCCTCAACGAGCTTCTTGCGCGCCAGCGGACGCTGACGGAGTTGAGCGCGGACGAGAGCGCGATCGCTGCGGCGCCGGGCAACCGGCCGGCGCTGGCGCGCGCCATGTTGGTCTTCTCGGAGCATTCACGTGCGGAGGCTCCCGCTGGGATCGATCCTGAGCGCATCGATCACGTGCTCGGAGAACCGCCCAACTGGGCGTTTCCGCTGCTCGTATTCGCTCTCGCCGTGTCCGTGCTCGGGTTGCTCGTGGCGGTCGCTGCGCTCGGCGGCCGCGTGGCAAACGGCTCGGCGAGCTTGGCGCCCCCGTTCCTGTCGAGGCAGCCGTGCGTGGCCGTGCTGGCCGCGATTCCGGCTCTCCTCGGGCTGGGCGCGGTCGGGCTCAGGAGGCGTCTCGGCGCGTGGCTATCCTCCGAGTCAATGGCACGCGCTCGCTCACCGAAAGTGCCGCCCGCCCTGCACGAACTCGAGGCGGAGATCATGGAGGAGGTCTGGCGGCACGAGGGACCGACCACGGTCAAGCTCGTCATGGACGCCCTCAATCGGAAGGCCAAGCCGCCCCGCGCGTACACGACGTACATGACGGTCATGCGCCGGCTCGACGACAAAGACCTCCTGAAGCGACGGCGAAGCGGGCGCTATGACAGCTACGAACCCACCCTCACGCGCGAGGAGTACCGGGAAAGGCGAGCGGGCGCGGAGGTCCGCGGACTCGTCGATCAGTTCGGGGACGTGGCTCTGGCGCATTTCGCTCGGAGCCTGTCCACGTTGGATCCCGCCCAGCAGCGCCGGCTGCGCCGCCTGGCGGGCGAAAAATAGACCTTCGGGTCCGACGGCCGGCGCACCCTCGAGGGAGGTGGCCCTCCAACCGCCGGCGCACCCTCGAGGGAGGTGGCCCTCCAACCGCCGGCGCACCCTCGAGGGAGGTGGCCCTCCAACCGCCGGCGCACCTTCGAGGCGCCGGGACCCTCCGACCGCCGCGCGCCTTCGAGGCGCCGGGCTCCGACGGCCGGCGCGCGTCTGGGAGCACGAGCGCGCCGGCCGGGGTCGAAGGAAGACCGTCGTCAATGCGGCCTACTATGATGCATAGTAGCACAGCGCCAGCACCGAGTGGCTCTGGAGGTTGAGCGCCGCCGCCAATCTCATACTTTCGGCTGAGGCCCAGGTCCATCCGCGCGGCCGATGTGCGAACGCATGTGCGGGGTGATCCTGATTGGCATGAGAACAACACATGCCAATCGAGACAACGGCGGGCCGGCGGTGCAGATCGCGGAGCGCGGCACCCCGGCGGTACAGAAGGCGGAGCAGGGCACGCCAGCGGTGCAGACAGCAGGCCTGACCAAGCACTTCGGGCACCGCGCAGCAGTGGAAGATGTCAGCCTGACGGTCCCCCGCGGGACGGCATACGGCTTCCTCGGTCACAACGGCGCCGGCAAGACCACGCTCATTCGGATGCTGCTCGGGCTGACCCGGGCGAGTGCCGGACGCGCCACTGTGCTCGGCCTGCCGGTGCCGGCGCAGCGCGCGCAGGCGCTGGCGCGGGTCGGGGCGATCGTCGAGGAGCCGTCGTTCTATCCGCACCTGACCGGGCGGGAGAACCTGATGGTGGCGGCCGCAATGCGCGGCCCCGAGGCCCGCACGCGGATCGACCAGGTGCTGCACAGGGTCGGTCTTGAGCACCGGGCGGGCGACCGCGTGGGAACGTATTCGCTCGGCATGCGCCAGCGCCTCGGCGTGGCGCGCTGCCTGCTGTCCGATCCCGAGCTGCTGATTCTCGACGAGCCAATGAACGGGCTCGACCCCGGCGGCATGCTCGATATGCGGCGGATGATCCGGACCCTGGTCGAGGAGGAGGGACGCACGGTGTTCATCTCCTCCCACTTGCTCGATGAGGTCGAGAAGACCTGCGACGTGGCGGCGATCATCGACGGCGGCCGGGTGATCGCACAAGGCCCGATCGACGAGCTGGTCGCCGACGGCGCCGGCGAGCTGGTCATCGAATGCGAGGACCTCGAGCGGGCCACGGCGCTGCTGGCGGGTGACCCCGAGGTGCGCGAGCTGCGCCGCGAGCACGGCGCGCTGCGGATGCGGCTCACCGCCCCCGACTACGCAGGGGAGATCAACGCACGGCTGGTAATGGCCGGCGTGGCGGTCACCCGGCTCGAGCCGGTGCGCCACAGCCTGGAGGAGCGGTTCCTGGAAATGACGACCCGGTTGGAGGTGGCCGCATGAGCCACGGATTGACGGTGGCACGGCAGATGGTCTGGGCGGACCTGCTGCGGTTGCGCAAAAAGCGCGGGTTCATCGCGCTGGTGCTGGCGGTCGTACTGGCGCCGCTGATGATCTGGACGGGATATCAGGTGATCGAGCATGCCGCGAACCCGGCGCAGTACGGACCGGCGGGCGGGCTCAGTCACTTCGTACGGATGCTCGACCTGCTAGGTGTGTTCATGGGCCCGGTGGCGGCCGTGCTGATCGGCGCCGAGGCCGGCGCGGGCGACCTGGCCGCCGGCGTGTTCCGCGACAATGTGCTCACGGGCCGCTCGCGGTTCGCGCTGTTCTTGTCGCGGATCCCGGCGGCACTCGCCGTGACCTTTGCCGTCATCGGCTTGGGCTTCGCGGTCGGGCTAGCCGTCACGTTCGGCTTCGCCGGCGGGCTGCCCACGCCGGGCCTGTCGCTGATCCTGGAGTCGGCAGCATGGCTAGCCCTGGCCAACGGGATGGTGTGCGTGATCGCGATCGGGCTTGCCACGCTGACCGGATCGCGGCCGGGCACGATCACTGCGCTGATCGGCTGGGAGCTCGTGCTCAGCCCGCTGCTGCTCCAGGCGCAGTCGCTCGGGTCGCTACGTAGCGCGCTCCTGGACGGGGTGCTGGTGTTCCTCAAGCCGGGCCCATCCAGCGGCGCTCCGGTGATCTCGATGTCGCTCGCCGCGGCCGTAGCGGTGACCGTGGTGTGGCTGCTCGTCCTGCCGACGCTGGGAGCTTGGCGGACGCAGACCCGGGACGCCTGAGAAGCCGGGCTACTCTCCCGGCATGTCGCAGATCTCCACGAGGGTGGCGGCGGTACGCGATGCGATCCGCCGCCACCCGTGGTGGACGGACCTGCTGCTGGCGCTGTTCCTCACGGTGATCTCGGTCGCGTCGGCGATCGTCGCTCGCACCCGCTACGGCCACTCCGTCCCGGTTCTCGAGGTAATCCTCGTCCCGTTCACGACCGCGCCCATCGCGCTGCGCCGCTGTCGGCCGCTCGCGGTTCTCGCCGTCACGGTCTCCGCCGCCGTCCTGGTATTGATCCTGACGAGCCAGGCGCAGTTCCCGGTCGGCGTGCTCGTCGCTCTCTACACGGTGGCGTCGCGGTGCGAGCGACCAGTGTCGATACGCGCCGCCGAATGGGTCGCTCTGCCGATCACGGTGGCCGTGATCGTCAACAACGGGCCGCACTTGGGAAGAGTGATCCCGGAGCTCGCGGTCTTCGCGATCGCCTGGGTGTTGGGCGACAACATTCGGACCCGTCGGGCGTATCTGGCCGAGCTCGAAGCCCGGGCGGCGCGGCTCGAGCGCGAGCGCGAGGAAAAAGCGAGGCGCGCGGTCATCGAGGAGCGAACCCGGATCGCGCGGGAGCTGCACGACGTCATCGCCCACAACGTGAGCGTGATGGTCGTGCAGGCCTCGGCCGGCGAGGAGCTGTTTGACGTCGATCCCAAACGGGCCCGCGAATCACTCTCTGCGGTTGCCTCGACCGGCCGCGCCGCGTTGGCCGAGCTGCGCCGACTGCTGGGCGTGATCCGGACTGAGGAGGAGAGCGCCGACGCGGCATATTCGCCGCAGCCTGGAATCGAGTACATCGCGGAGCTGGTTCGCCAGGTGCGGGAAACCGGTCTGCCGGTTCAGCTGTCGGTGCTGGGCGAGCCGCGCGAGCTGCCCGAGGGGGTCGGGCTGTGCGCCTACCGGATCGTTCAGGAGGCATTGACCAACACCCTCAAGCACGCCGACGCCTCGGAAGCCGAAGTCAGCGTGCGCTACGTGGCGGATGCCCTCGAGCTCCAGGTGCTCGACGACGGGCGCGGGCCGACACCGATCAACGGCGAGACCTCGGGCCACGGGTTGATCGGAATGCGCGAACGGGTGGCGCTGTTCGGCGGTGAGCTGTCTACGCGCTCGCGCGACGGACGCGGCTACGAGGTGCGAGCTCGGATCCCGTTCGAGGCTCCGGCGCGATGAGCATCCGGGTCCTGATCTGTGACGACCAGGCGCTCGTCCGCGCCGGGTTCCGAGCCATCCTTGAAGCCCAGCCCGACATCGAGGTGGTCGGCGAGGCGGAGAATGGCGCCGAGGCGGTGGCGCTCGCGGAGCGCCGCTCCCCGGGCGTGGTCCTGATGGACATCCGCATGCCCGTGCTCGACGGCGTCGAGGCGACGCGCCGGCTGGTCGCCGGCGGCTCACCGGCGCGGATCCTCGTGCTGACCACCTTCGACCTCGACGAGTACGTGCATGCGGCGATCCGCGCGGGGGCGAGCGGCTTCCTGCTCAAGGACGTGACACCGGCCAAGCTGCTCGAGGCGATCCGCATCGTGGCCGCCGGCGACGCGCTGCTCGCGCCCTCGGTGACGCGCCGGCTGCTCGAGCGGTTTGCCGCGTCCCTGCCCCAACGCGACGTGTCCACCGAGGCGCTGGCGGGACTCACCGCGCGCGAGACCGAGGTGCTGCGGCTGCTCGCCGGAGGCCTGTCCAACGCGGAGATCGCGGCCGAGCTGGTGGTGAGCGAGGCGACGGTCAAGACGCACATCTCGAGCCTGCTGCGCAAGCTCGGGCTGCGCGACCGCGTGC
Organism: Solirubrobacterales bacterium; assembly: GCA_019239375.1. GTDB lineage: Bacteria > Actinomycetota > Thermoleophilia > Solirubrobacterales > Solirubrobacteraceae > Palsa-465. The sequence continues at coordinate 7,311 of JAFAZZ010000154.1, forward strand.
AGGCGGTGATCCTGGCCTACGAGACCGGACTGGTCACGCTGGGGCGCGCTCAATAGCCGAGGGCGCATCCGTCCTTGCGCGTGTCCGAGCCGCCGAACAGCGTGTCTTCACGAAGGATGATGGCCTGGCCGCCGCCGAACGGGCTGCGGTCGGTGCTTTGACGGAGCTCGAAGCCGAGGCCAGCCAGCTCGCCGGCGCGCTCCCACAGCGGCTCCTCCAGACTGAGCGTACGGCCGTCGATGCGGAAGCGGCCCCGATCGAGCGCCGCCTGCGGATCGCCCGGGTCTCCCCCGCGCATAAGCGAGCAAAGGAACTGCACGTGCGACTGGGCCTGGATCATGCCGCCCATGAGCCCGAACGGGCCGACGAGCTGGTCGCCACGGGTAAGCATGCCCGGGATCAGGGTGTGGTAGGGCCTAGTGCCCGG
>JAFAZZ010000324.1 GCA_019239375.1 Solirubrobacterales bacterium
GCTGCACGGCTTCTGATCCAGCTGCACGGCACCGCAGGCGGGCGCAGATGGTCTGGGGTCTCCAGGCGAACCCGCTCGGGCGCGTCGAGAAGCATCCGATGTGAGCGAGCGCGCCGTCGTGAGCGCGCCCTCGGCGGCTGGGCGAGGCTTACGTGAGGATGCCGGCTACGGCGGAGCGGAACCAGTCGCGGTAGCGCATGACCGACCAGCCGCGCTCGATCACGAGCATCCGGTAGTTCTCTGGGGCTGTGTAGAGCCAGAGGAGGTCGGCGGCCGCTTCGGTGGTTGTTCCGTCGGGCAATGCACCGAGTTTGTGGAGCCGTCTGGCGACTTGGGTCTGGTTGGCGTGCCGGGCGCGGCGCCGCTGCTCGTGCAGCTCGGCGATCGCTGGGTCGCTACTGGCAGCCCCGGCGACGATCTCCATCACGTCCCACGAGCGGCTGTGAAGCGATGCGGCGATGTCTGCGAGCCGCTCGAGCAGCGTATCTGCGTCGCTGGCGGCGAGCATGCGCTTGAACGCGTCGCGTTCGTGGAGCTGGAGCTCGTTGTCCTCGCCGCGGACCGCGAGCCTGAGGAGATGCTCGACGAGATTGGGCTTGGTCTTGAACACCGCGCGGACGGTCGGCTCTGCGACCTCGGCGGCGCGCGCGATGTCAGCGAGCGTGGTGGCGCCGTATCCGCGCGCTCCGAAGGTCTCTCGGGCGGCCTGGAGGATGCGTTCGCGGGTTTGCCGCGCCTGCTGCTCGCGCAGCGGTGAGTTGTAGGTCTTGACACGCACGCTCACTCTGTTATCTTACTGCCTCATTCGCTACTAAGAACCGATAATGAATACGGAGTAACGATATGAGGAGGACCGAGGTCTTAAGGATCGAGGAGCACAAGGCGACGGTAGCGCGCTTCGACGAGCTGACTGGTGCCAGCGAGCTCGACGCGCTCGATGAGATCTGCACGGCGGATATGGTCAACCACGCGCTGGCCTCGCACCGGCCGGCCGGGCTTGCCGGAACCAAGCAGTTCCTGGCCGAATCCGAGCGCGATCCGGGCAAGGCAGCCTGGCGGCGCTCGATGATGTTCGACCAGCGGGTCGTCACGGTCGCCGAGGGCGAGTACGTCATCCAGCTTGGAAAGCGGGCTGGGACATGGCCGGGCGGACGCTTCCGCGGAATCGACATCCCCGCCGGCGAATACGAGTACGGCGTCGCGTTCATGTATCGCTTCAGCGATGGGCGAATCGCCGAGCGCTGGGCCGTGCGCGACGACCTGGGAATGATCCTGCAGCTCACGCCGCATCACTGCAAACCGTCATCGACGGTGCTGCGCGTCCGGCAGCACCACGACGCCTAGGCGGTGTGCAATGACCACGGGCGATGAGCCGCCGGGCTCGGGCGCGATCAACGGCGAGCTGTGGGGCGCGAGAGCCCGTGACTGGGCCGAGTTTCAAGAGGGTCGGCGCCGGCTCGATTTCGAACGCTGCATCCGCAGCACCGGCATGGGTCACGGAACGAGGGTGCTGGATGTCGGCTGCGGCGCCGGCGGGTTCTGTCGCCAGGCGGTCGATGCCGGAGCAAGCGTAACCGGCCTCGACGCCGCGGCCGGGATGATCGAGGTCGCACGCGAGCGCGTGCCGAACGCACGCTTCGACGTTGGAGACATCCAGTCTCTCCCGTACGAGGACCGGTCGTTCGACGTCGTGGCTGGGTTTCACAGCTTCCCATTCGCGGCCCAGCCACTCCAGGCGCTTCGCGAAGCGCACCGGGTCGCGAAGCCCGGCGCGACGGTGTGCATCGTCGTGTTTGGCCGCGAGGATCACAACGAGCTTGTCCCAGTCCTGCACGCAATCCGCTCGCTGCTCCCCGCGATGGCACCTGGCGGCCCCGGTCCACTGGCCCTGTCCGCGCCCGGAACGCTCGAAGGGCTCATAGCCCGCGCCGGCCTCGCCGTCACCGAGCGCGGCCAAGTCGAAACAGCGTATGAGTATCCCGACCAGCAGACCGCGCTGCGCGCCATCGGCTCAGCCGGGTTGGCTGTACTCGCCGAGCGAACCGCCGGCCGGCAAGCGGTTATGAGCGCGGTGGCGGGAGCGCTCGCTCCCTACCGCACC
>JAFAZZ010000376.1 GCA_019239375.1 Solirubrobacterales bacterium
TGAACGCGCTGGAGCGCAAGGGACTGGTGCGCCGGTGGCGCGAGGACTCGAACCGGCGGGTTCAGCGTGTCGAGCTGACCGAGGACGGGATTGCGCTGTTTAACCGGCTGCGTGAGGTGGCCCGCCGCCACGACCGGATGCTTCGCGATCAGCTGAGCGGGGACGAGGTGGAGCGGCTCGGCGAGCTGCTCGAGCGGCTGGAGGCGGCCATCGTCGGCGAACGAGTGGTGCGCGAGGCGCACGCGGAGCCCGCGCGATGAGCAAGACCGTAGTCGTGCTGGGCGCGCGCAACCTCGGCGGCGCGATCATCGATCACTTCCTGGTCCGCGGGTGGAACGCCGCCGGCGTGGCGCGCAGCCAGGACACGCTGGCCGGCGTGCGCTCCCGCGGCGCGCTCGCGCTCGAAGCGGATGCGTCGGATCTGGATTCGCTACGTGGCACGCTGGCCTCAGCGCGGGAGCGGTTCGGCTCAGTGGACGCGGTCGTCAACGCTGTCACCGCGTACCGGGCGCCACGGGGTGGCGCCGCGTTCGGCGGCGGCGAGCTGGCGCAGGCCGATCTGGAGGCGTTCCGCGGATGGACGGTGGCGGTGGCCGAGCAGGCCTTCGTGTTCCTGTCGGCCGGCGCGGCGGCTTTGCAGGAGAGCGGCGGGGGTGCGCTCGTGCAGATCACGGGTGGCTCCTCGCAGCGGGCCTACCCGGGTCGGGGGCTGTGGGCGGCCGGCGCGTTCGCCACACGGGCCCTCGTCCAAGCCGCGGCCCAGGAGCTCCGCGGCCAGGACATTCACGTGGCGCTGCTGGCCGTCGACGCCACGATCGAATCGCCGAAGACCGAGGCGTTCACACGTGATCAGCCGCGGGAGGCGCTGGCCGACATGGACGAGGTGGCTCGAGCCGTGTCGTTCCTGGTCGAGCAAGGTGGGCGCGGGCTCACGCACGAGTTGACGCTGACGCCTGCCGGCGAGCGCTGGATTCCGTAGGGGGGTTACGCCGGCTGCCGGGCCGGCGCGCGGAAGCCGACGGCGAGGAGCGCGGCGAGCATCGTGGCCAGGCACGCGATCACGAACGGGGCGCTCACCCCGGCCGGCCCGATCACCGCGCCGCCGATCGCCGAGCCGGCGGCGAGCCCGCCAATCAGCGCGGCGGACACCCACGTGAAGGCCTCGGTCTCGCTGCCGGCGCTCACGGACCGGCCGACGAGTGCGTATTGGCAGGTGAACACGGGTGCGATCGTCACGCCGGCGAGCAGGCTGCATATCACGCCGGCAGCGATCGAGCGTGCCGCGAGGAGCGGAAGGATGCTGAGGACCGCGAGCACGAGCAGCATGCGGTAGCGGCGGGTGAGCGGCGAGCGCCACGTGCGCGATCCGTACCAAAGCCCGCCGCCCATGCTGCCGAGGCTCCACAGCGCCAGCAGCAGCCCCGACGCGGGCCGCGAGCCGGCATGGAGCGCCAAAGCGGGCAGCCCGACCTCGATCGCGCCCAGACCCGTGCCGGTCAGCGCGATCGGCCCGAGCAGGGCACGGAGCTGCGGGCTGGCCAGCGCGGAGGTGCGTTCGCTGGCAGCAGTGGCCGCCGCTTCTGAGGACTGCACGAGCCGTGAGCGCAGGAACAATGTGGTCCCGCTCAGGCAGAACGCGCCGAGCAACGCCACCGCGAGCCGGGGTGAGGCGAGCGCGATGAGCAGGGCGACGACGAGTGGACCGGTTATCCAAATGACCTCCTGTGCGACCGCGTCGAGCGAATAGGCCGTCTCGCGCGCCGCGGCGTCATCGAACACCTCGCGCAGAAGCACCCGGACCACCGGGGCCACCGGCGGCAGCAGCGCGCCGGCCAGCGCGGCCAGCCCGATCAACGTGAGTGCGCCGGCGCCGGCCTCCGCGGCCACGACCAGCAGCGCGTACATCACAGCCTGGGTCAGCGCGAGCGGTGCGAGCACACGCCGGCGCCCGAAGCGGTCCACGAGCCGGCCGAGCAGCGGCGCGCACCCGGCGGTGGCGAATGCCGAGGCGCCGACGGCGAGACCGGCCGCGGCGTAGGAGTGGGTGGCGCCACGGACCAGGAGCAGGACGGCGAGCGGCGCCATCCCCTGGGGAAGGCGGGCCAGCAGCGCGGTGGCGAACAGCCGTGCCGCGCCCGGCACCGAAAGCACTGTCCGGTACTGGGACACCACTAGTCCGAGGCTACAAAAGCCGCGGGGATACGATGGCGCCGGCCTGGACTACGATGCGCCGGCGTTGGGACGCGAGGTCCTCAGCGATCTGGCCGTGCTCGAGCGGCTCATCGCACCGGCCGGCAAGGACGTGGTCGACGTCGGCTGCGGCGGCGGCGCGCTGGTTCGGGCCCTGGCCGCCCGGGGAGCGCAGGTGACCGGGGTGGAGGTCTCGGAGGAGCAGCTGGCATCCGCTCTTTCAGACGATCATGGGAGCGGTGCCCGCTACGTGATTGGACACGCGCAGCAACTGCCGCTCGAGGACGCTTCGGTCGACGCGGCCGTGTTCATGCGCACGCTGCACCACGTGCCGCCGAATGAGTTGGGGGACGCGCTGAGCGAGGCGCGCCGCGTGCTCCGGCCCGGTGGCGTCGTCTACGTGGCCGAGCCGCTGGCCGAGGGCGACTTCTTCGAGCTGACATGCCTGGTCGAGGACGAACGTGCGGTGCGCGCGGCGGCGCAGCAGGCGCTGGCGCGCGCTTGGCTGGCCGGTCTTGAGCGGGCGATCACGTTCGAGTACGACGTGCGCCTCTGCCTGACCGGCGTCGAGGCGCTCCGGGCCCGCCTGGTGAGCGTCGATCCTGCCCGGGCGACGAGGTTCGACGCGCTCCGCGGCGACATCGCGCCGGCGTTCGCCCGCCTCGGGGAGGCGGGCGAACGGGCCGGCGAACGCTGCTTCAGCCAGCCGATGCGCACCGACGTGTTGCGCTTACTGACCGGGTGAAGTGGGCGGGGTGTCCGAGCCGGGTGGGCCGGACGGCATTTCTGAACCGGGTGGGGCCAGCGGGGTTTCCGGACCCGGTGAGGCCGACCCGAGTCCCGCGCCCGGTGAGGCCGGCGGGGTTGCCGGACCCGGTGAGGCCGACCCGGTTCCCGCCCCCGGTGAGGCCGGCGCGGTGTCCGGCCAGCGCCGGCCGGCGACCTCGAGCTCGCGGACCTTGAGCGAGCCGATCTCGACCTCCTGCGCTCGAAGCCGGCGGATCACCGCATTGGCGATGGCCACCCGCCCGATGGCGACCGCGCCGACCGCCGAGACGGCGATCGCGAGCGGTCCCATCGCGGACGGGCCAAACAGGCGAGCGCCGACGGCCGTCGCGCCCGTGACGCTGGCGCCGGTTATCTCGGCCGGCGCGACGTTCTGTGGAGCGCTCTTCGCACGCCGGATCGTGATGCTGCGAGCCATTGGCTTTGATCCCTCCTCGGTGGTGGTGGCAGTCAAATGCTACGGTCGGCTAGGGGTGTGGGTCCTCGCCGGCAAGCCGCAGCGACAAATGGCCGGCTCTGAATGCCAGCGCCACAGCCTCCAGGTGCGACGCCAAAGCCTCTAGGTACGAGTCATTTCCGGAAGGCGTTCCGCCGGCGCCGCCGGCAGCCGCCGTATCTCCGGCACGGCGAGGAGGGCCACCACCCCCGTCAGCAGCAGGGCGAACGCCGTCCATAGGGACGCGCCGATGCCGATGACCGCGGCGATCGGACCCCAGATGGCCAGGCCGACTGGGTCGAGCGCGAGTGAGCCGAACCAGTCGTAGGAACTCACGCGCGACAGCGAGTCGGGCGGCACATGTCGCTGCAAGGTGGTCTCCCATAGCGTGTTGCCGAACATAAGCCCCAGGCCGGCGAGCAAGGAGCCAAAGGCGATGACCGGCGCCGAGCGCGTCGCCGCGAGCGCGCCGAGGGGAGCGCTGAAGAGCGAGGCGGTGGCGGCAACGACGAACATCGGGTGCTGCGGCCTGATCCGCAGGGCGAGGATGCCGCCGGCGATCGTCCCGACGCCCATCGCCGCCACGATCAGGCCCCATGTGGCGGGGCCGCCCAACTCCCGGTGGGCGAGGACCGGTCCGAGCACCTTCCACGCCCCGAACAGCAGGTTCGCCACGGACGCCCAGACGACGAAGGTCCAAAGCCACCGGCGCGAGCGGAATGCCTTCCAGCCGTCGCGCAGGTCGCTCAGGAACGACTCTCCGGTGGCAGCGCGGCGGCCGGACGCCCCGCGCAGCCCGACCAGCAGCGCGGCGCTGACGCCGAACGTCATCGCGTCCACGCCCAGCGCCCAGCCGGCGCCGGCGGTGGCGACGAGCAGGCCCGAGAGAAGCGGCCCCCCGAGCTCGCCGGCCGAGAAGGCGGTGGCGCGGAGCCCGTTCGCGTCGGGCAGCCGCTCGGGTGCGACCACCTCGGGTAGCAGGCCAGTGGTGGCCGGCGCGGCAAAACCGCCGGCGGCCCCCGTCGCGCCCGCCAACAGACCGATAGCGAGCACGCTCGGCCGGCCGAGGATGAGCAGCGCGGCGAGGGCTCCCTGGCTAACCAGGCGCACGAGGTCGGCGCTCACCAGCACCCGCCGGCGCGACGTCCGGTCGGCCACTACGCCACCCACGAGCAGGCACGCGATCAGCGGCAGCGCGCGCATGGCGAGCACTGTGCCCACGTCGGTGGCCGATCCGCCGAGCTCGAGCACGGCGAAGGCGAGCGCGACCGCAACCATGCGGTCGCCGAACATCGAGATCGCCTGGGCTCCGAAGAAGCGCAGGAAATCGCGCTCGCGCAGGATGCTCACCCGTCACATGCCAGCACACCCTCGCCGGCGCCGTGCGCGGTGGTCGTTGCCGGGCCGGCCTGCCCTGGCGGACCTGATCGCTACCCGTTAGGAGATCAGCCGCCCGTGCCGATGGCCACGAAGGCGGCCAATTGCACGAAGGTAAGCCCGGTCAGCAGGTCGGTGCGGAGGCGGGGATGAAGTTGGCCGCAGTGCGGCCGATCTCGTGCCCCGCGACCGACATCACAAACGTGGCCATCCCGAACAGGACCGGCGCGAGCCAGGGCGAGTATCCAATCAGGCCGAGGCTGGCGCCGGCGGCCACGTTGTCTATGCTCAATGGCAGGGGCAGCCCGCGCGTTCGCGAACCTCAGGTCCGGATCCGCATGGTCGGGCGAGCGCAACGCCCGGACGACGACGAACAGGCCGTATCCGCCGAGGTCCCCGGGCACGATCCAGGAACGGACGTTGTCGAGGCTCCGGTGAACCCGCGAGCGATAAGTCGGATTGCTTGCTCTTCAAACGTCGGTGGCGAGGCCTTGCGATCTGCCACGGCTCGGTGCCGTGACAGATCGCATACGGCTTCGGTTGCTGTGCTCTACTCCGGTAGCGCGAACGCGAATACCGCGGATCCACCCGCCTGCGCGAGTGCTCCCGGATAGAACCCCTCCGTCCACGCACCGTAGCCGACCGGGACGGCGAGGAACTGCTGTCCGTCGACGATGTAGGTGCTGAGGCTCGAGTGGTGGCCGCTGCCGCACAGGAACTCCCACAGCAGGTCTCCACTGGTGGCGTTCCACGCCCGCAATATCCCCGCCGGGTCGCCGGCGAACACCAGGTCGCCGGCCGTGGTCAGCACCGACGCGGTCATGGGGTGATCGTTGCGGTGGCGCCACTTCTCCTGCCCGGTGGCTGGATCGATGGCGGACAGGTAACCGGAGACGTCCTCGGTGTCAACGGCCACGCCCGCGCCCCAGTACGGGATGCTC
>JAFAZZ010000545.1 GCA_019239375.1 Solirubrobacterales bacterium
TCGAGCGCTTCGACCGGCGGAAAGGGACTCCTGAATGCTGAGACGTATGTCGCGTGTGATTCTGTCGCTCGCCTGCGCGATCGCCATGGGGGCCGGCGCGCCCGCGGCGGCGGGTGCGGTGGTGATCGGAATCGCCGATCAGAACCCAACCACGTTCTCCGATCCGCGCTTTCTTGCCCTGGGCATCACGACGGCGCGCTTCGTCGTCCCTTGGGACGTCGTGACCAGCAAGGCGGACCGGGGCGATCTGGCCGCGTTTAAGGGCTGGCTGCGCGCGGCCGAGAATGCCGGCGTGACGCCGCTAATCTCGTTCGGGGCCGACTACCGGAATCCCGCCGCCAACTATGTGCCCGCGGTGGGGCAGTACACGAGCGCGGTGAGGGCATTCCTGAGGGCATTTCCGCAGCTCAGGGTCTACACGGCGTGGAACGAGCCCGACTTCTCCTACCGCAGCCTGGCCCGCAATCCGGCGCTCGCCGCCAACTACTTCAACGCGCTGGTCGGGATGTGCCGCGGCTGCACCGTCCTGGCCGGCGACGTCTACCTACCCACGACTGGGACTGCCACCATCGATCATTCGGTCGCGCTGCTCGGACCCTGGCTGCGCGCCTACATCAAGGGCCTCCACCACCGGCCCGCGGGTTGGGCGCTGCACGACTACACCGAGATCCGGTCGCGAAACACCTCGCAGCTGAGAACCCTGATGTCGATGACCTCCGGACCGATCTGGCTGGACGAAACCGGTGGCGTCTTGCGCCGCGGCCATTGGCAGTACCGGAATCAGAGCGCGGCCGCTGCGGCGAGTGATGAGCAGTTCCTCCTCTCGCTGACCAACCGCTATCACCGGATCGCGCGCATCTACCACTACCAGTGGCAGGGGAGCGCGACGGCCGGGTGGGACTCGGGTCTGATCGCCCCGAACGGCGCTACGCGGCCCGCTTACGCGCTCCTGCTGCACTGGCTCCACGCGGGCTAGCGGCTTCAGGGGGCACGGCGAGCGAGCCCGGCCCCGGCCTCGTCGTGCGGACTCGAGGCCGGGCTCGATTCGCGCGCCAGCGTTAAGCGACCGCGGGCCGGCGAGCGGCGCGCGCCTGCCAGAGGACGATCGAGCAGATGATCACTGCCCCGGTTTCGCATGCGACAGCGGCGATCCCCAGCGGGTTGAACCAGTCGCCGATATCGTCGGACATCGACGGCAGCCCGACCGACCGCGAGAGGGCGTAGCCGAGGACGGCGGCCAGACAAAGCGCGGCCGCTCCCGTCCACACCAGCTCGTGCTCGACGGCCATGAGCAGGAGGGCGCTGGCGAGCGCCGCGGCGCTCAGGGCGATGAACAGTGCACCGGCGTACGGCGCCTCCCGTAGGTGGTCCGGCACCAGCGTCATGTGGATCGCGGCGGTTGCCGCCAGGCATGCGGCAGCAGGCCAGCGCAGGATTGATGCTGAGTCATGAAGAGCCAACGTGAGACCCCCGAGGGTTGACGAGAGCAGAAGAGGCTCCGGGCCGCGCGTACTCATCCGGCGCGCGGCCCGGGTGGACTCGGCTACTTGACGACGCGGATCAGGCGCATCATCCCGAGCTGGGTGTGCTCGCGATGGTCCTGCGTGTCCATGAAGCAGGCCTCGACGTAGTAGCCGGGCTTGGTGTGGAGGACCTGTTGCTGCATCCCGCCGGGCGAGATCGGACCGGCCAGGGTGATGAACTGTCGGTTGATCAGCTTTTGGGCCTTGCCGTCCTTGCCGGCGCGCAGCAACGCCATGACCTGCCGCCCGGTGGCGGGGTTCTTCACGCCAAACGCGATCACCATGTGCACGAGATAGCCGGCGTTCTGGGCGCGAACGATCGTCCCGTCACGCAGCACGGTCGGGCCGCGGAAACCGAACTCGATCGCGATCTGAGTATTGGCGGCTGCCGGCAGTGCGGCGGGCGAGGATGACTGTGTGACCGTGAACGGCGCGAGCGCGGGGTTGCCGTTGCCGGTGATGTTGAGGGCGACGTAGTTGCCCGGAGAGAGCGCGGTCTGGACGGTGCCTGAGGCGCTCCCGTCCGCGAACAGGCTGCCGTACGGCGTCAGCGCGTTGATGTCACCATGGTGGCTCTGCACCGCGGCGACCGCCTGCAGGATCGACGCGCCTGGGTTCAGCCGGACCAGCCCCCACGTGGGCCCGTTGCTGTTGGGGCCGCTTGGGGCCTTGCCGCTGAACGTCGAGGAGACGTTGACCGCGCCCGACACTGTGCTGCCCGAGACTGACACTCCCGTCGTTCCGGTGAGAGCGATGTTGAGCGTCGGCAGCGACGACGCGGCGCCGGCGCCACCGGCGAACGCGAGCGCGGCGGTGACGGCGATCACGGCCGCCGTGGCGATAAGCGATGACAATCGCTTTGACATCTGGTGGAAACCTCCGTGGTTTGGGTGATGGTGAGAGACGTCATCGGGCGTGCGGGCGTCACCAAGAACGGCCGGATGACCGCGCCCCGTCGATCGCGGCGTTGTGGACCGGCGCGATCGCAGTCCCGGGCGTGATGCGCGCGAAGCCCAGCTGTGCGCGTTGGTTGGCCGCGGCGACCGCCTCGGGACGGTCGCTGTCAAAGCGGCAGAAGCAAGCCTCTTCCAACGGCAGGAAGATTGACCCGACGTAGCGGATCTCGGTTCCCGCCGCAGAAAGCTCTGCGCACGCCGCCTGTGCCCTCGTCAGGCCGGCGCGGATGTCGGCCTCGGCCAGACCCGGGAGATAGCGCTCGACGAGGTAGGAGTTCACGGCGGCGCAAGCTATGAGCCCGACCGCCGGCGATCAACCGGGGGAATCCACGGATTTGGCCGTCGAAGACAGGGCTGTGTCCAGGATCTCCCGTGAACCGAGGGCACCAGCCAGCTCTGTGCGTGAGCGGACGCCAAGCTTGCGATAGAGCTTCGACAGATTCCATTCGATCGTGCGGGGACTGAGGTGCAGTGCCACCGCGGCCTCCCGGTTGGTGCGACCCGCGGCGACCAGTCGGGCGATCGCCTCCTCGGTCGCGCTCAGAGAACCGTCGGCCGCGGCGCGTCTGCCTCCGATGCGGGCGAGCTCGGCCCGGGCGCGCTCGGCCCACCGCTCCGCGCCAGCCGCTTCGAAGGCGGCCAGCGCCGCCTCGAGCAGGTCGCGCGCGGCCAGCTTGCGGCGCGGGCGTCGCTCCATGGCTCCGTAGACGAGGAGGGTGCGCGCACGGTCAAGCGCCCGGTCCTGGTTGGCGTGCTCGCGCAGGGCGCGTTCGAACGCCTCGACCGCGACCTCCTCCTCGCCCCGAGCCTCGGCGACGAGACCCGCGCATCGCGCAGCCAGGGCGAGAATCCACGGCCGCCCGAGCCTGGTGGCGATCACGGCATGCTCGCGCGCGACAGCTGCGGCACGGTGGTGCTCGCCGATCGCGACCAGCGCCTCGACCAGATCGGCCGGCAACGGAAAGCGGGCCAGGGACTCGATTCCGCCGCGGCGCATGAGCTCCCAGGCCTGCCACAGGTCCGCGGCGGCATCGGCGGGCTCCTCCAGCGACAGCGCCGTGGCGCCAAGGGCGATCAGGTTGCCGATCACGTACAGCCTATGGCCCGTGCGCTCGGCCAGCGCCAGTCCCTCGCGCGCCGCAGCTCGTGCTTCGTCGGCACGCCCGAGCCAGCTCGCGGCGGCAGCCAGCGGCCAGAGCGCGCCGGCGCGCTGCGCGCCCTGATCGGCGGCGACGGCGAGGTCCAGATACCGCCGGGCCAACTCCCATCCGCGCAGCGGGCGGCCGAGGCCCGTCTCCAGCGCGCTGAGGTAGGCCACCGCGTGCATCTCTCGCCAGGGATCGGCCGACTCCACGGCCTGGCGCTCCATCCCCCGGAGCGGATCGCGCGCTCGCTCGAGCTCGCCGGCCCACAGCAGCACAACGCCTTCTAGCGATGCCGGACTCGTCTCTGACCACGCCCAAGGGCGCTCCGGCGCGGCCACAGCCACGCGGCGTCGGCCCCGCTCGAGCAGCGGACCCGGAACCGGCTGACCGCGCGCCGCGACGACCAGAGACAGCGTTGCGGACGCCGCTGCTTCCGCCTCAATGTCGACCCCTGCGGCGAGCCGCAGCATGGCTCGGGCGTGGCGTTCGGCCCCGCGGGCGTCGGCATCGAGCAGTCGCAGCCAGGTTAGCTTCTGATGCAGGTCGGCGCGCAGCTCGCGGGCGGC
>JAFAZZ010000041.1 GCA_019239375.1 Solirubrobacterales bacterium
AACCGCGCGGGCGCCGGGCCGGTGGGGCCGCCGGCGTGGTGCGCTCGGCGGCCGGCGTGGGCGCGCCGGCGAGGCGCCGCCGGCGTTGGGCGCTCGGCGGCCGGCGTGGGCGCTGGCCTGGAACGTGCCCGGCGTGCGGATGCGACCAACGCGTCGCCCGATGGCCTGTCAGCGCGAGCCCTCGCCCGCGATTTGCCCTTAACCCCGCATCCGCGCTGCCGGCGAGGAGCGCGAGCGGAGTTTGACGCCGTCACCGAGGCGAAGTCCGCACTCGCGCCGACCGCGCCGGGCGAATGTGGAGTTATCGGCAATCCAGGGCGGCGCTCGGGGAGCGAGTCGGCGCCGCCCCGGCGAACTTGGCCCTGATCGCACCGGTGAGTGCCACCCCGCGTCCGCGCCTTTTCTACAACACCGCGTACGGGTGCCAAGCACGCACTGATGCGCGCCGGATGCGCGAATGCGTGCTTATGCCCGACAATCCAGGACGGATGGCCGTACACCGCACTAGCCCAGCCGCGCCGGCGCGGCCCACAATCGCGTTCGCCGGCGGCACGCTAAACCGCGCCGCTTACCTGCGCGCCGGCGGCCAAGCCGCCCGGCTCCGGCACGAAAGCGCCTCCCGCGCCGTGCTCGTCGGCGCCGATCAGCAGGTTGCTCTCGCCGGCGCCCGGAGGATCGCCCGCATCCCAATCGAGGACCTTCCTGCCGGCGCCCCCCTAACCTTCCTCGGGCTCGAGCACGCCGGCGCCGCCGTGTTCGCCGCCGACGCGCTCGACCTGCACACAGACGAACCGCAAGCCTTCACGCCTCTGCGCCAGTTGATGGCCGAGCTCGATCCCGCCGAAGCGGCGCTCGCCGCCTACGCGGTGGGGATGGTCGGCTGGCATCGCGTCCACCGCCACTGTGGACGATGCGGTGACGCGACCGAGATCGAGGAGGCGGGCCATCGCCGGCGCTGCCCGCACTGCGGCCTGCACGACTTCCCGCGCACGGACCCTGCCATCACCATGCTCGTCCAGACCGGCGAGCGCTGCCTGCTCAGCCGCCGCCGCGGCGCGCCGGCAAACCGCTGGTCGGCGCTGGCCGGGTTCGTCGAGCCGGGCGAGACACCCGAGGAGGCGGTTGTCCGCGAGGCCCGCGAGGAAACGGGCATCGAGATCGCCGGGGTCGAATACGTCACCGCGCAGCCGTGGCCGTTTCCAGCCGCGCTGATGATCGGCTTCTGGGCGTTCGCCGCTCCCGCCGATGCCGAAACGAATCCCACGCCTGACCCCGAGGAACTCGTCGAGGCGCGCTGGTTCGGCCGGGGCCAACTCGCGAGCGCACTGCAACACGGCAGCATCGCGCTCCCGCCTCCCGGCACGATCGGGAACTTCCTGATCTCAGCCTGGGTCGCCGACGCGGAGGCCACTTCCTGATCTCGGCCTGGCTCGCCGGCGTGGAGGCGTAGAACGCGCAGAACCTACGCGCCGTCGCGGAGCGAGCGCACCACCCGTTGGTGCTCGCGCATCGTCTCCATCCCATCCGCGCCGGGCTGGCGGCCGAAGCCGCAGTACATGGCGACACCGAAGTCCTGCAGGTACCGCGACGCCGTCGCGTACCGGCGCCTCAACCCGGCCGCTCCGTCAACTGGCAGGACGATGCCGAGGAACACCCGCGTGTCCCCAACCTCGAGGTCGACGAGCGGTCGGAAGAAGCTGCGGTCCTCGCTGCGCAGGTAGCGGGGGCCGGCCAGATGCACCCAGTCGACCGGACGCCCGGAATGAGCCACTGCGTAGTTGGCCATCCGCACGAGCAGCGCCAGGTCACGCGCCTCGTACATCGGCCACTCGGGGAACGTTCCGTAGCAGAAGTGGTAGCCGACCAGCACGTCCTCCGGGATCTGCGGGGTCAGTCGCGCGACGGGCCCGGCGAAGCGCTCCCAGGCGCCCTCACTCGTCCAGGCCAGCACGCACTCGATGTCCTGGGTCTCGTAGGCCATGTCCCATTGGATGGCCAGGTCGGACGGGGGAATCTCGGACATCAGCCGCACCAGCTCGCGCCCCACCAGCTCTTCGTAGGCGAGCTCGGCCACCGGATAGTCGCGGGCGAATTCGGCTTTGAAGCCGTTCAGCGCGCTGGAGGGAAACGGTAGCCCGACCTGGAAGCGCAGGCCGCCTGGGATCACGCCCTCGTCGCGCAGGGCGCGGAACCGCTCCCACGAAGCCAGCGCATCGTCGATCCGCGGCCAGGAGTCAAAATGCAACTCGACCACGCCGGGACGGATGGCGAACACGGGCGTCTCGTAGGCGTGCCGGGGGATCCCCGTCGGGGACTCGGTCTCCTGCACGACCTCGACGTCCTGATTGGGCCGGACCAGCTGCTCGCGCTCGTAGCCCACCCAGGCCGCTCGCGGCCCCGTCTCCCCGTCAGGGAGCGCGAACACCATGTCGCCGAACAGCTCGGCACCCGCCCGCAGCGCCTCTTCGGTCGACGCGGCGGGGAGGCTCCCAACGAGCAGCAGCTCGCTCGCCACTCGCCCGCTCACTGGGCGGGCGCCTCCCCCACGACCTCGTCGGTCACGTCGCGCGCCACGAGCGCAGCATACGCGCCACCACGCTCCAGCAGCTCCTCGTGGGTCCCACGCTCGACGATGCGCCCGGAGTCGAGCACCACGATCTGATCGGCGTCGCGCACGGTCGAGAGTCGGTGGGCGATGGTGATCGTGGTGCGGCCCTCGGCCAGGCGCTCGAGCTCGGCCTGGACGGCGGCCTCGGTCTGGGTGTCGAGCGAACTGGTCGCCTCGTCGAGTACGAGCACGGGCGGGTTGCGCAAGACCGTTCGCGCGATGGCCATCCGCTGCTTCTCCCCACCCGAGAAGCGGTAGCCGCGCTCGCCGACGATCGTGTCGTATCCCTCGGGCAGTGACGCGATCAGGCCGTGGATCCGCGCAGTGCGCGCCGCCTCCTCGATCTCCTCGTCGGTGGCGTCGGGGCGGGCGAAGCGAAGGTTCTCGCGCACGCTGGCGTGGAACAGGTAAGTCTCCTGCGAGACCACGCCGACCGTGGCCGCGAGCGAGGCCAGCGAGGCATCCCGCACGTCGACGCCGTCGATCGTCACGCGTCCCTCCTGGGGTTCGTACAGGCGAGCGGCCAGGTAGCCGAGCGTTGTCTTGCCGGCGCCGGTCTCTCCCACCACGGCGGTGCGCGTGCCCGCGGGCACCACCAGGCTGATCTCGCGCAGGGTCCAGGCGCCGTCGGCGCCGTTCGCGTCGTAACGGAACCAGACGTCTTCGAACCTGACCTCACCGAGGAGCTCGTCGGGGCGTAGCTCCACCGGATGCTCGGCCTCGACGATGTCGATCGGCAGGTCGAGGTACTCGAAGATCCGGTCGAACAGCGCCAGCGAGGACTGCACGTCGGTCTGCACGCTGAGCAGCGACTGGATCGGGAACAGCAGCCGCGTCTGGAGAGTGGTGAAGGCGACAACCGTGCCGATCGTGATCGTGTTGCCGAGGAAGCTCTGTCCGGCCAGCCAGTAGATGATCGCCGGCTGGGCCGCGAAGGCGAACTGGATCGTGGCCATCATCCAGCGCCCGGCCATCCGCGAGCGGACCTCCAGGTCGGCGATGTCCTTCGACTCTCCGGTGAACCGCTCGGCCAGATCCTCGCCCCGGCCCATCGTCTTGCCGAGCATGATCCCGGACACCGACAGCGACTCGGCCACGAGCGCGCTCATGTCGGCCAGCCGGCGCTGCTGCTCGGAGGTGATCCGTCGGCGCATCTTGCCGACCCGCCGGGTCATCCACACCGACGGCGGCACGAAGACCAGCGATAACAGAGCCAGCCGCCAGTCGAGCAGGACCATCGCGACGAGCGAGGCGACCACCGTCGTGACGTTCGAGGCGATCGACGTGGCGGTCGACGTCACCACGCTCTCCAGGCCGCCGATGTCGTTGGCGATGCGTGACTGCACCTCGCCGGTGCGCGTGCGCGTGAAGAAGGCCAGCGACATCTTCTGCAGGTGGCGGTACACCGCGGTGCGCAGGTCGTGCATCACGCGCTGGCCGACCTGGTTTGACATGTACGTCTGCCACACGCCGGCGGCGTTGGTGAAGATCGCGATGCCGAGCATGCCGAGGACGGTGAGGGTCAGCACGGTGGCGTTGTGCTGGAAGATCCCAACATCAAGGGCCGTCCTCAGCAGGAAGGGGCTGAGAATGGCCACGCCGGACGAGATCACGATCAGCACCAACACGGCGCTGAGCCGGAACCGGTACGGCTTGAAGAGGGCGAGGATCCGTCGACCGTCGCGCTGGCGGGTGGGGTCCATCAACGGCGGCGGCGTCTTATCGGGCCCACCCACTCCGCGCAGCGCGCGCATCGCGCCAGAGCCGGCGACGCCGGCCGACGCAGCGAGTCCGTGTCGCCCAGTGCTCATTAACGTCCATGATGACAGGGCCGCACGTTTCGCCCGAGAACGAAATATGCCGGCGCTACCGTATGACACATGCACGGCGACGCCGACATCGCCGCCATCGGAGCGCTCGTGGCCGATCGCGGCCGCGCTCGCATCCTGCTCGCCCTGGGAGATGGCCGCGCCCTGCCCGCCACCGTGCTGGCCGACGAGGCGGGCGTCGCCGCGTCGACCGCCAGCGCGCACCTGTCACGCCTGGTCGAGGGCGGCCTGCTTTCGGCCGAACGCCACGGCCGCCACCGTTACTTTCGGCTCGCCGGACCCGAGGTGGGCGAGCTGATCGAGTCGCTGGCGCGAATCTCGCCGGCCGCTCCGGTGCGCTCGCTCAAGCAGGGCAACAAGGCCCACGCGGTGCGCTTCGCCCGCACCTGCTACGACCACCTGGCCGGGATGCTGGGTACGAAGCTGATGGAGGCGCTGCTCGAACGAGAGGTACTGACCGGCGGAGACGGCGTGTTCGACCCGGCCTCCGCGGACGCCGATCGCCTTGCCGCGCCTGGCTACGACGTCGACTACCGCCTCACCAGGGCCGGCGTGCACGACCTGGAGGCATTTGGCATCGACTTCGGCACGCTCCCGCCGCGCCGGCCGTTGGTCCGCTACTGCGTGGACTGGAGCGAGCAACGTCACCACCTCGCCGGTTCGCTGGGCGCCGCCATCGCCGTGCGAATGATGGAGTTGGGGTGGGTGCGACGCGCCCACCGCAGCCGCGCCCTGCATGTGAGCGCTACCGGATACGTTGGCCTTCGCGAGCAGTTCGGCATAGACCTCAGCCCGCGCTGAGACATACTCGGTGCCATGTCCGGTCCGGATCTCGCCCTAGCCATTTCCGTCTTCCTCGCCTGCGCGGTGGAGGCGGTCGAGGCATTGACGATCGTGCTCGCGGTGGGGGTCACGCGCAGCTGGCGTTGGGCCCTCACAGGCGTGGCGGCGGGCACTGTGGCGCTGGCGGCGACTGTCGCCGCGCTCGGACCCGCCCTCGCGTCGGTCCCGATCAACGCCCTGCGCGTCGTGGTTGGCGGGCTGCTGCTCGTATTCGGGCTGCAGTGGCTGCGCAAGGCCGTCCTCCGGGCCGCGGGCCTCAAGGCGATGCGCGACGAGGACAAGGAGTTTGCCGCCGAGACCGACGCCGCGCGCGCCGCGACCGGCGCAGGCGCCGGCTTTGACGCCTACACCTTCACGATCGCGTTCAAGGGCGTGCTGCTCGAGGGTCTAGAGGTGGCTTTCATCGTCGTGACGTTCGGCGCCAGCCAGCACAACGTCGGACTTGCCGCGGCCGCAGCGGCGGCCGCCGTCTTGGTGGTCGTGGTGACGGGCTTCGTCGTGCGCGCTCCTCTGGCCCGCGTCCCCGAGAACGCGATGAAGTTCGCCGTCGGGGTGATGCTCACCTCGTTCGGCATCTTCTGGGGCGCCGAGGGCGCCGGCGCGACGTGGCCCGGAGGCGATGCCGCGCTGCTTGTGATCATCCCCGGCGTGCTGCTCGCGTCGCTCGGCCTCGTGCCGTGGCTGCGACGCGCCGCGGCGGCGCCGGCCGTCGGGAGGAGCACGGCATGAACTGGCTGGTGCGAGCCGCCCGAGCGGTCTGGGAGTTCATCGTGGGCGATGACCCCGTGACCGCCGCGGGCGTCGTGGTCGCGCTCGGCGCGACGGCGCTGATCGCGGGCGCCGGCGCACCGGCGTGGTGGGTTATGCCGGTGGCGGTGCTGGCGCTACTCGCGCTGTCGCTGCGACGAGCCGTTCGTTGACGCGGGGAGCCCGGTGCTCTCTGTCGCGGGCGAGCCGCCGTTCGCGGAGGCAAACGACCCCGGGGTCACCGGCGATCGTTCGAGAAGCCGGGCGGCAGCAGCAGCGACCACACGCGAGGCGGAGGCGCGGCGATCGCCCGGCATGGCGCCCGCGCCGGCGCCCCTGTCTTCGGCTCGGCGGCAGGAGCTTGCACGACGTTGTGTCGGAATCGTCTGATCTTCATGCTGCCGCGCTCTCGTGGGAGCCGCCGGTTGCGGAGGTACCCATCGCGGTATAGCTGAAATCGCCCTGCGTTAGTCCGGTTCGGTTGACAACCAACGCGGCGCCGGACCTCAGGGTGGGCACGACGAAGTGCAGCAGTGTGCGTGGTGCGCCACTGCACCCGCAGAAAGCTAGCGGTGGCGCCTCATGCACACCCTGATGTGCCTCACGCGCCACCGCCGGCGAATGTTGTGGCGAGTGGCGCGTCATGCACACCCTGATGTGCCTCACGCGCCACCGCCCGCGAATGTCGTGGCGAGTGGCGCGTCATGCACACAGCGACGGCCTCGGGCCGCCGGGACATAGAGAGACCTTCGATCTCAACCGCCACCCCCCGCCCCATCCGGACCGCCACGCCCGGCCCATCCCGACCGCCACCCCACGCCCCATCCCGACCGCCACCCCCCGCCCCATCCCGACGGCCCCCCCCCGCCCCATCCGACGGCCACGCCCGCCCCATCCCCACCGCCACCGCAATCCGAGCCCGCGCGGCTAGCCTCCTGGGCGTGAGCACAGCCCCCGCGCTGCTTCTCGCCGCCGCCGGCGTCGGCTTCGGCCACGCCATCCTTCCCGATCACTGGGTTCCGCTGGCCGTGATCGGCCGGACCCGTCGCTACCCGCTGGCCAAGGTCGCCCGCCTGTCGGGGCTGGCCGGAGCCGCCCACGTCCTCGTGTCGGTGGGACTGGGCGCGGTCATCGTCGTGGTCGGGCTGCAGCTGCGCTCGACGGTGCAGCACGCCCAGGACGCCATCGTCGGCTCATTGCTGATCGCCACCGGCCTCGCCTTCCTCATCCTCGACCTCACCGGTCGCGGACACGACCACGATCACGATCACCAGCCCAGCCACCTCGACCACGGCGGCGGGCACAGCCACCACAGCCACCTCGATCACGGCGGCGGGCACGCCCACCGCAGCCCCCACGACCACGGCGGCGGGCACCCCCAGTCCGGTCAAGGCGACGACCCTGCGCCCGCGCACGTCGATCCCGGGCGCCACTCGCTCCTCTCGATCATGGTCCCGTTCGGCGCCGCCGCCTCGCCCGACCTGACCATCCTCCCGGTCTTCCTCGCCGCCACCACGGCGGGCGCCGGCGCCGCCATCGGCTCGGTCGTGGTGTTCGGGACGGTGACCATCGCGACGATCGTCGGTGTGACCTTGCTCGCGGCGGCCGGCGGCTATCAGGTGCGCAGCGAGTGGCTGGATCGGTGGGGCAATGCCTTCACCGCAACCGTGCTGATCGTGATCGGGGGACTGGTGTTGACCGGGGTCATCTGACCCCGACCAGCATCGCGATCTTGGTGGTGGCGCGGACCGCGCCTGCGGCGGTGGCGCGGCCCGCCCCGCCGGCGCTGCCGCCGAGCACCGCCGTGAATGTCGCGGACTCGCGAGCTCGGTTGCCGAGCGCGGTGACGGCGGCGGCAGGCAGCTTGACGATCAGCGTGGCACCGCGCCCTGCGCGCAAGGATCCGTTCACCGGCCCCAGCGCGTACGCCTTCGACTTCTGCTTGCCGTGCGCGGGCTTGGCCCCGATCAACTGGACGAGGGTCCCGGTCAGCTTGATCTTGCCGGCGCGGTCGCACCGCACGGTCAGCGAAACCGTGCCCGGCTTGACCGCCGGGCCGCGCCGCTTCGCTTTGCCGGCGCGCGAGGCCAAGAGGACTCTGTTTCCCGCCGCCTTCAGCGTGCACTTCGCGGCAACCGTGGTCGCGCCGGCGCGCGCCCCGGACCCGGCCGGAGTGCCAGCGCCCGCGCCGGGCGCTCCGGCCGAAGTGCCGGTGCCCGCGCCGGGCGTCCCGGCCGGTCCGCCGCCGCCCGGCGCCGCGAGCGCATTCGCCTGATCGCCCAGTACCAGCGCGGTTTCATTCAGACGATCGAGCGTCGGCCCGACGTATGGGTTCTCTTCCGCGAGCACCGCGCTCGCTGCCGGCGCAGCCGCGATCCCCGTGCTCGAGCTGACGTGGGCCGCGTCGCTGTTGGCGCCTGGCGCCCCGCCGGCCGCCGTCGCGCCGCCGGCTCCAGACACGATGTGCGCGTTCAGCGCCGCCGCCAGCTGTGACGCCCGCTGGTCGACCAGGTTCGCCACCAGGTCAGCCGGATCGGTGACGGGGAAAACGGTGCTGGGTTGGTCGTCGTCGATCGCGGCCTGGTACAGGTTCACCACCTGCCCCGGGACGTTGGCCGCGCGGGTCGTGCCGCCGAGCCCACCGCTGACCGGCGCGAACGTGTCGGAGTTCGTGCCCGATACCAAGCCCTGGAGCGTGTCGTCGCTGGCCAGCGCCTGCGGCAGCCCGAGCGAGATGTAGCCGTTCAGCAGCTCGTTGGCCCCGTCCAGCCGCACCGCCGCCTGCTGCGCGTTGGTGGCCTGCGAGGTGCCGGCGCTGAGGCCGCCGCTGCCGATGACGTTGCCGTAGACCTGCTTGCGCAGCGAGGACAGCCCATCGGCGACGAGGTTCGTCGCGGCCGTGAGCCCGTCGGACGGCGAACTGTTCACCGGGCTGAGGTCCGTGGAGGTGTCGGGGCACCCGTTCGCGCCGCGCTGCTGCCATCCCTGAACGACGGTGGCGAGAACGTCCACGGTGAACGGGAAGTGCGGATCGGGAGTGCCGGCGCAGTCAGGCGCCTGCGTCGCAACACCGGATGCCGTGCCGATCAGCTCGTTGGTGACGCCGCCGCCGGTGAAGTAGTACTTGATCTCGGTGAGCAGATCGAAGTTAGCGCCGTTCACGTTCGTGGCCACGGCCAGCCAGCACGCCGACAGGGTGCCCAGGCCGAGCCGCGCCGCGTTCTGGAACTGCGGATCGATGAAGCCGATTAGCGACGTGGGCAGCGACGGCAGCTCTTCGCTCGTCGCGCTGACACCGTACATGCGGTCGTACGGAGAGCAGAGCGGGATGTGGCGAAGCGAGCTAAGCGTCTGCTCGCCGGCCACGTCAGGCAGCTGTCGCGGAGTCCCCCACACGTTCAGCGGCGACACGTTCAACAACGGCGACGTCGGCACGGTCAGGGTCGAGAGGTACTGCTGTTCCTGGTTCTCCAGCGCCTGCGACAGGCTCGGGGGGGCGCCGCCCGCGCGGCTTGCGGCGTCGCCCCAGTAGCGGAAGTAGTTGATCGCGGCGTCGAGCGTCTTGTTGCCGGTGCCGGCCGCGTCGGCGCCGGCGTTGTTCACCGACAGCTGCTGGAGGGCGTTCGCGATCAGCTGGCCCTCCTGCGCGATTGCATTCAGTTGGGCGACGCGCGTCGGCGTGACGTAGGACGGGTTCTCGAGCAGCAACTGCGCGAACGCCCGGGCCGAGGTGGCCCAGAAATCCGGATCGGGCAGGCACAGACCCTGACCCGGACTCGCGTTCGGCGGACACGTCAAGGTCAGTGCGCCCGGCCACCCCACGCTCGGCGGCGCGTCACTCACGCCGGCGCCGAAGAAGTTGAACAGGTTGATGTTGGTGTCTAGGGTGAGCGGGTCGGTACCGGCGAGCATGCTGTCGGCACTGACCGCGGTGAAACCCGTGGGCACCGTCAGCAGCGTCTGCGTCAGCGCCGTGCTCGTCGCGTCCTGGTAGAGCGCGCCCGCCGCCTGCGCGAACTGGGTCTGCGGCAGCGGCGCTCCATTCGCCTGCTGGAACCCGATGTACTGGTTGATCAGCGTGCCGAGGTCGTTGCGCGCGCCTTGGGCAAACAGCGACTGAACCTCGGACTGGAGGTGGTCGACGGAGCTTTGCAGGTTCGCCACCTGTGTGGCGAGCTGCGTCAGCTGCTGCTGGGCCTGGGTGATCTGCGCGGCGATCTGCGAAACCTGGCTCGAGATGTTCGACAGTTGCGTGTCGACGACCTGGAAGGCGCTCTGGGTGTACTGCTCGAAGCCCGACAGTTGCTGGGCGATGTTCTGAATCCCCATCAGGATCAGCGTGTTCGGGTCAGGGCCGCTGAAGCCGAAGCCGACGGCGTCGCCCACCACGTTCAGCAGCGCGCCGACGGCATTGACCGGGTCGATCTCAGACACCGACAGCGAGACGGCCAGCGACAGGACGTCGAAGCTGCCCTTCTCGACCTGCTGGAAGTTCTGGTAGTCGAGGTAGGCGTTCTCCTCGTTCGCGAGTCCGACCGCCGCCTGCGCCTCGGCGGCCTGCGCCGCGCCGAGCGCCGCGTCGGCATCACTCAGCAGCTGGGCTTCGCCGGCCGTCGCCGCTTGCTGCGCGGCGATCGTGTCGAGTTCGCCGGTCGCGTCCCCCTTAGCCTGACCCCGCGCGGTCTGGCAGGCGGTGGAAGTATCGCCAACCCCGTTGGGGCAGTTCTGCGCCACCACCTGCGCGTCGTGCAGCGCGCCCGAGGAGCAGTTGCTCGGTGACGCGCCAGAAGCACCTGACGCCGCCGTGCAGTTCTGCTCGGCAATCGTCTGGACCCCGGCGGTCACCAAACCCTCGAGCTGACCCACGGTCGTGTCCAGGCTCCCGTCGCCGTTCAGCATCCCCACCAGCGAACCAACCGCGCCGTTCGAGAGCGCCGGGTTCTCTCCGAGCAGCCTGTGGGCCGAATCGAACACGCTCTCGTTCGACGCCTGCTTCCACAGGGCGTCGCGGGCCTGACCGAACCGCGCATTGCCGGCGCCCAGCGACCACGACCGGGCGAGCGTGCCCGCGGGCGAGAAAGCGGTGAAGGACAAGGTGTCCAGCGAGTCGGCCGATGCGTCGAACGGCTGGCCCAGGAACTGCGTGGAGCGCGAGGAGACGGTCAGCGCCTGGTTGGTCACGGCCGCGAGCGCGTGCGTCACTTCGGCGGAAGGATTCGAGACGCTCAACGCGCGCAGGATGGCCAGGATCCGCTCGTTCCCGGCCATCACGCTCAGGGTGGAGGGCGAGATGGCTTGTGATCCGGAACTCAGGGCCGCCTGCAACCCCTGGATGTCACTCACGGCCTGAGTTGACGACAAGGTCGGGTTGAAAACGTACAGCTGCTCCAAGACCTTCTCCAGCACGATGCTCTCCGTGCCGCTGGGGATCCGGCTGAGCCGCCCGACGTCACCGGCGACGAACAGCGTCTGGGTGACCTGGGCCGCGGACAGGTGCACGGGCGTAGTGGTCGGAGTGGCCGCTCGCGCACCCGCCGTCCTGGCCAGCGGGAACGCCAGGGCGAGACAGGCGATCAGGATGTGAAGGCGGGTGCGCATAGCGGACGCTCCGAGGCGTGATCCTGCGGCCCTAGCCGAGGAATCCGGTGTAGCCGGCGAAGCAGCCGTGCGCCGGGCTGCCGTTGCCCGCAGGCCAGTTGACGCCGTCGTTGTAGAACACGTCGACCTCCTGGCCGTCGGCCGCGATCTCGGTCGAGTCAGAGGCGCTTCCGACCTGGTCGAAGTCGCCGGCCTTCAGCGGCGTGGTCTGAGTCGAGTCCATCGCGTCGCTGTTCGTGTGGATGTTGATCTTGGTGCCGGCCGGCTGCGGCCCGCCGTTGGCATCGAGGTCAGCGGTGGTGTTGGACACCACGTCAAACGTGACCTGCTGGGCCCCCGGCTGTCCGCTCGGGTCGGTGCAGGTCGCGCTGAAGGTGAAGTGACCGGCGTGCCCGAGCACCTTGCTCTGGCCGACGCTCAGAAACCTCTCGCCGCCGGAGCTGACGAAATGCTTGGCGGCCAGGTAGTAGCTGGGTGGCTTGCCGCCCAGATGACCGGCGTTGTTCACGAACTGGGTCGCGGCGACGGCGGCGCCGCCGCCCAGCGCGACGAACAGGGCCACCATGCTCAGCACGAACGACGGTGAAAGCCAACGGCGAAACTTCATGAGAAACCTCCGAGAGATGGTTTACGGTCTGACGGCTCCGCTGAGGCGTTGCCGACCCGGTGCATCCTGCGGCTAAAGCGTCCGGCGCACATCGGGCGATCGCACCGTCTTTCTCGCGGCTCTTTAGCTCGCCGCCGCCAAGCTTTAGGCCACCCGCTCGCCTCTTTAGACTTTCGGCGAGCCGCGCGACCCGGAGGGGAATGGGCGCGTGTCGAAATCCAGCGCCACCTACCGTGAGGTGCCCTTACTGATCCAGGAGACTGAAACCCAGACGAGCGAACAGCGCGAGGGGGCACTTGGCGTCCTGCCGGTCCAGCTGACACGCCTGGTTGGGCGAGACACGGCACTGGGCGAACTGCGTTCGCTGGTGTGGCGCACCCGCGTGTTGACCCTGTGCGGTCCGGGGGGAGCGGGAAAGACGCGGCTGGCCATCGCGCTCGCCGAGGCGATCCGGCCGGATTTCGTGGGAGGCGCCTGGTGGGTCGACCTGTCGACGACGCTCGAGCCGGGCCTGGTGGGCCAGGTCGTGGCCGCGACTGTTCTGCGGCGCGAGCTGACCAGCGATCCGGCGCCCAGCGCGCTCGCCCGCGGGCTTCCGGATTCGGCCCTCCTGGTCCTCGACAACTGCGAGCAGGTGGTTGACGCCTGCGCCGACCTCGTCGTCGGGCTGCTCGAGCGGTCGGCGTCGCTGCGCGTGATCGCGACCAGCCGCCAGCCGCTCGGCGTCCCGGGCGAGCGGGTGTGGCGCGTCGCCGGCCTGGCCGTCGACGCCGCGGACGACCCGCCCGATACCGACGGCTACGCGAACGACGGCGCGGTCTCGCTCTTCGTCGAGCGGGCGGTCGAGGCCCAGAGCACGTTTGATCCGGACGCGCCGGGCGTGAGGGAGAGCATCGGGCGGATCTGCCGGTGGCTGGACGGGATGCCGCTGGCCATCGAGCTCGCGGCCGCGCGCGTGCCGGTCT
Organism: Solirubrobacterales bacterium; assembly: GCA_019239375.1. Lineage (GTDB taxonomy): Bacteria > Actinomycetota > Thermoleophilia > Solirubrobacterales > Solirubrobacteraceae > Palsa-465. Next base: position 13,198 of record JAFAZZ010000041.1, read on the forward strand.
TGTCCGTCGCCCAGATCGCCGACCGCCTCGAGCGTGACCCTAGCGTCCTGCGCCACCCGGGCCGGCGCGCGCCCGAGCGCCACCGCACGGTCGACTCGATGCTCGAGTGGAGCCACCGCCTGCTCGAACCCGAGGAGCAGCGCCTGTTCCGCCGGCTCGGCGTGTTCCGCGGCAGCTTCTCGCTGGCCGCCGCGGAGTTCGTGAGCGCCGGCTACCTGCTCGACGCCGCCGACGTGCTCGACCTGCTGGCCGTGCTGATCGACCGGTCGCTGGTTCAGGTGGTCGATCATCCGCGGGGGCCGCGCTACCGGCTGCTGGCCACCGTCCGCCAGTACGCCGCAGCGAAGCTGTGGGACGGTCCAGAGGCCCCGACTGTGAGCTGGCGGCACGCCGAGTACTTCTCCGCGCTGGCCGCCACCGCGCGCACCGGGCTGGGCGGCGCGACCCAGGTCAAGTGGCTCGAGCGGCTCGAGGCCGACCACGACAACGTCACCGAGGCCTTGGCCTGGCTCGAGGCCGAGTCGATCGAGGAAGCTGCGCGCCTCGCGGCGTTGCTTTGGCCCTTCTGGTACCGGCGCGGCTTCTACGGCGAGGCCCGGATGTGGTTCGAGCAGATCCTGAGTCGCGCCGGCGAACTGTCGGCCGCCCGGCGCGCGGACATCCGGCTCAGGGCGGGTTCGGTCGCCTTCCTTCAGTGCGATTACACCGAGGCCGCCGAGCATCTGCGGGCGGCGCTCGAGATCGTCGGCCCGCTGGGTGATCAGCGCGCCACCGCGATCGCCCTCCAGCGGCTCGGATCCATCGCGCGCGAGCAGGCACGCTACGACGAGGCAAGCGCGCTGCACGAGCGCAGCCTCGCCACCTGGCGCGAGTTGGGGCACGCCGAGGGCGTGGCTGCTTCGCAGGACTACCTGGGGTTCGTCGAGTGGCTACGCGGCAACACCGAGGCGGCCGAGGCGGCCTGCGCGGCCGCGCTCGGCGAGTTCACGCGGGTCGGCAACCGTCAACTCGGCGCCACCGCGCTGGTCAACCTTGGCGCATGCGCCCTGTATCGAGGAGATCTTTCCCTCGCTCACGAGCGGCTCGAGCGGGCACTGGCCGACGCGCGCGCCGTCGGCTTTCAGGAGGGCATCGCCTGGTCCCTGCACGAGCTGGCGATCGCGACCCGCAGGATGCGCCGGCCCGTGAGCGAGTACGGCCCGATGCTTCGGGAAGCGCTCCTCGTCCACCAGCAGCTCGGCGATCGATGGCGCGTGGCCAGCGTACTCGAGGAGATCGCCGGTGCGGTGCTGGTCCGTCACGATCCAGAGCTGGCCGGCGAGGTGCTCGGCGCTGCCGAGGCGCTCCGCGAGCGGCTCGGCACCCCGATCCCGCCGGTCGAGGCACCCGACCGCGATGCTGCCGTCGCTCAGCTCGCGCGCAAGCTCGGCGCGCCCAGGTTCGACTCCGCCCGGACCGAGGGACGTACCCGGTCACTCGAGCGCACGATCGACCGGACCGTCGAGGCCCTCGACGCCGTCGAGGGCACGGCCGCCACTCCCGGCGAGGGCGGGGCAGCGGCCGACCTGACCCCGCGTGAGCTCGCCGTGCTCGAGCTGCTCAGCCAAGGCCTCACCAACCGCGAGATCGCCAGCGCTCTCTACATCAGCCCGAGCACGGCCGGCGTGCACGTTTCGAACATCCTGCGCAAGCTCGGGGCCAAGCGGCGCGTCGACGCCGCCGCAGCCGCCCACAAGCTGGGTCTGCTAGGCGCCCGCTGACGGGCGCCGCTCCGCCCCGAGTCGAACCGGCAGCGTCTTCAACTGGTTGACGAACGTCGAAGCCACCCAGGTGGGCTCGCCGGCTAGGTCCATGTTCGGGTAGCGCGCGAGGGACTCCTCGAACAGGACACGGAGCTCGAGCCGCGCCAGCGCGGTGCCCAGGCAGAAGTGCCGGCCCCCGGCTCCGAACGCCTGGTGCTCGGGGTTCCGGCGAACGTCGAAGCGGTCGGGTGCCGGGTAGCGGGCCTCGTCGCGACCCGACGACGCGTACCACATGACCACCTTCTCGCCCTGGCGGATCGTCTGGCCGGCGAGCTCGGTGTCGTGCGTCGCGGTACGCGCGAAATGCGCGAACGCAGGAAACATCCGCAGCGACTCCTCGACCGCGCTCGGGATCAGCGAGGGATCCTCGAGCAGCAGCTGCCGCTGCTCGGGATGTTCCATCAGCGCGCGCATGCCGCTGCAGTACGTCGCCTTGGTGCTGTCGTTGCCCGCCGCCATCAGCAGGAAGAACCCCATCACGATCTCCTGCTCGTCGAGCTTCTCTCCCTCGACCTCAGCGTGGACGAGCACGCTGGTCAGATCGTCGCTGGGTCGCTCGCGCCGCGCGGCGATCAGTTGCCGGCAGCGTTCGAACAGCTCTGGAATGGAGTCCTCGAGCAGCGTGTCGACCCCGCGCGGGCTCATGTCGGGATCGCCGACGGCGAGCGCCGAGTTCATGAGGCGAGCCCACTCCGCGTCGTCCTCGGGCGGTACGCCCATGAAGCTGCCGATCACCCGCGAGACCACCGGCTGGGCCACCTCGGTGACCAGGTCGCAGGTCTCGCGCCCTGCGAGCCGGTCGAGCACCTCGACTACGATGCCCCGGATCGCGGACTCGTGGGCGGCGATCCGGCGAGGTGTGAAACCGGCCTGGAAGAGCATCTTTAGTCGGTCGTGCCTGGGCGGATCCATGCCGATGAACATCGAGCGGATCAGCTTGAGCGGGAACACCCCGATCGAAGTGACGCCCCCGAGTTCCGAGGAGTAGGTCCGCCAGTCCCGGCTGACCATGTGGATGTCCTCGGGCCGGGTAACCGACCAGTAGCCCGGCTCACCCGGGTAGTCGGGGATGGTGGCGCTCCAGTGCACGGCGCACTCCGAGCGCAGCCGGCGGAACACGGGGTGGGGCGGTCCGTCGCGCCAGAGCTCGAGGTCTGAGACGAGAACGTCGTCCAGTTCGTCGGGTGTTGACGTCACGACCGCCGATCCTAATGGTTGGCGGGCAGCCGGGAAGGGCGATTTTGGGCCGACTTCGCCGGCGTCCGTGGGACCGTTCCGCCGGGCATCCCTGCCCGGCGGCGGGCGCCGCTAGGTCACCGCGCGCTCCGGCTCCGGCTCGGCCATGGGAAGGCCGTCGGCACTCGGCGCCGGCACCCCGGCATCCACGTAGCGCTCGCCGCGCGACCACGAGGCCACCGCGGCCACCAGACAGGCCACGATCGCGAACGCGAAGGCCTCGTGCAGCCCGACCCGGAACGGCGGAGAGATCAGCTGGGGGAAGAACGAGCGTCCGCTTAACACAGCCTGGGTGTGGACAGGCAGGTGCGTCAGGACCGAGGTACCCAGCAGGTGCTGGATCGGGTTGTAACCGAGGAAGGCGGCGAACAGGATCGACACCGGGGGCAGACGGGCGGCGTGCTGGGCCGCGGCGGCGGGAACGCCGTGAGCCTCGAGCCCGCTCGCCATGGCATGCGGCAGGTTGGCCGCCAGCCCGAGGATCATCAGGGTGAAGAACACGCCGACGGACAGGACCTGGGCCGAGTTCTGAAACGTCTGGTTCATACCGCCGCCGGCGCCGCGATCCCCCGGCGGGAGGCTGTTCATCACGCCGGCGCGGTTGGGCGAGGCGAACATCCCCATCGACACGCCGTTCAAGAACAGGATCGCGGCGAACACGGGATAGGAGAAATCGGTCGGCAGGAGCGCCAGCAGCACGAAGCTGACCGCGGCGCTGATCATCCCGCCGGTGGCGAACGGGCGTGCCCCGAAGCGGTCGGACAGATATCCCGAGGTCGGCCCCGCCAGGAGCATCCCGATGGTCAGCGGCA
>JAFAZZ010000166.1 GCA_019239375.1 Solirubrobacterales bacterium
TGCGGGCGGGACGAGCGGTGCGGGCGGGACGGGCGGTGCGGGCGGCTGAGCCGCGTCCTCGCTCGCCGCCGGACCGGCCGCCCGGGGCGCAGGATCCCCGCGCGCGGAGCGGTGCTCGGCCTCCTCGGCGGTCTTGCGGAACAGGTCGGCGAGCGGTCCCTCGCGCATACTCGCGCGCTTACCGGTTGGCATTCGAGAGGACCTCCTTCGCGAGCTGCCGATAGGCGTGGGCGGCCAGACCGTCCGGATCGTACTTCAGGACCGACATGCCTTTCACGGGCGCTTCGGCGAAGCGGATCGTCTTGCGGATCCGGGAGGCGAACACGCGGTCGCCGAAGTTCTCCTCGAGCAGCTCGATCGCCTCCTTGGCATGCAAGGTCCGAGTGTCGACGAGCGTCGGCAGGATGCCCTCGATCTCTACGTCCGGGTTGAGGTTCTCCCGGATCATCGCGAGCGTGTTCTGCAGCTGGATCAGGCCGCGCATCGACAGATATTCGCACTGGACGGGGACGATCACCTTGTGCGCCGCGGTCAGCGCGTTGATCGTGAGCAGCCCCAGGCTCGGCGGCGTGTCGATGAACACGAAGTCATAGTCCTCGTCGACCGGCTTCAAGGCCTTCTCCAGGGAGCGCTCGCGGCCGATCATGGTCGACATCGCGATCTCGGCACCCGCCAGGTCAATCGAGGAACAGGCCACGTCGATCTCCCGCTTGCGGATCACCTCGCGGATCGAGATGTGGTGCACGAGAACGTCGTACATCGACTTATCGAGCGTGTCCGGATCGATGCCCTGGGACATCGTCAGGTTGCCCTGCGGGTCCATGTCGACGCACAGGATCCGATGCCCCTCTTCGGCGAACGCCACGGCCAGGTTGAGCGTGGTCGTGGTCTTGGCCACGCCGCCCTTCTGGTTGGCGAACGCGATCACGTGGCTCATATCGACGGCAGTATTCGCAGCAGCGCAGCGGAATCCTCCGCGATCGCCGTGAATCTCCCGCCGCGGCCGTCGAAGCGGATTCGGCGTGATGCCCCCGCTATTTTCGGAGCCGTGCCCAACCTGCTCGACAAGCGCCTGCTGTTCGTCACCGGTAAGGGCGGCGTCGGCAAGTCGACGGTCGCTATCGCGCTCGGGCTGCTCGCCGCGCAGCGCGGACTGCGCACGATCGTGGCCGAGCTGGCCAGCCAGGAGCGCGTCCAGGGGCTGTTCTCCGAAACCGAGCGCGAGCAGTTCCGCGAACTCGAGTTGGCGCCCGGGTTGTTCACGATCTCCATCGACCCCCAGCAGGCGATGGAGGAGTACCTGCGCGTGAAGGCCGGGGCGGTCGGGCAGGCCCTCAGCTCCAGCCGGCTGTTCCAGGCCTTCGCCATGGCCACACCGGGGATGCGCGAGCTCCTCAGCATCGGCAAGGTGTGGGAGCTGGCGCAGCTCCACCGCCGCACCCGCGGCGCCGCCCCGTACGACCTGGTCATCGTCGACGCGCCCGCCACCGGGCACGGCGTCGGTCTGCTGCGGACACCGCGAACGTTTGCCGACATCGCCCGCGTCGGTCCAATCGCGCATCAGGGGCAGACCATCGCCGAGACGATCGCCGATCAGGACTTCACCGGCGTGATCGCCGTGGCCACTCCTGAGGAGATGCCGATCAACGAGACGCTCACGCTTGCCGACGAACTGGCCAAAGACGGTTTGCCGCTCGACCTGGTGATCGTCAACGCGCTTTATCCGGCTCGGTTCGAGGCGGCGGAGATCGCCGAGCTGGCCAGTGCGCTTACGCGGACGCGGTCCGCGCTGGCACGCTCGGCGCTGCGCGCGGCGCTGTCCGAGCACGCCCGCGCCGGCACGCAGCGCGAGCAGCGCGACCGGCTGAGCCGTCGCGTCAACGGCCGGCTGGTCGAGCTTCCCTACGTGTTCGCGGATCACCTCGGCCTGCCACAGTTGCGGCAGCTCGCCGACTCGCTGGAGACTGCCCTGTGAACGTGTCCGAGATGCTCGAGGGTAAGCGCGTGTGCGTATGCGCCGGCTCGGGCGGGGTGGGCAAGACGACGACGTCGGCCGCGATCGCGCTCGGGATGGCCGCGGCCGGCGCCAGGGTCGCCGTGGTGACCATCGACCCGGCGAAGCGTTTGGCCAACGCGCTCGGGCTGGAGCAGCTCGAGAACGAGCCACGCCGGGTGGAGGCGGAGCGGCTGGCCACCGGCGAGTTGGAAGTCCACGGCGAGCTGTGGGCGATGATGCTCGATCCCAAGCGCACGTTCGACGAGCTGATCGACCGTATCGCCGCCGATCCCGGCCGGGCGCAGGAGATCAAGGACAACCGCGTATACCGGGAGCTGTCCACCGCGGTGTCGGGCTCCCAGGAGCTCACCGCCATCGCCAAGCTCTACGAGCTCGATCAGGAGCACCGCTTCGATCTGTTGGTGCTCGACACGCCGCCCTCGCGCAACGCACTGGACTTTCTGGACGCGCCTGGACGGCTCAACGCCTTCCTCGAGGGACGCGCGCTGAAGGCGTTCATGCGCCCGACTGGGGTGGGCATCCGCGCCCTTGGCCGCGGCGCGCTGCCGCTGCTGGGTGGGCTGCGGCGGATCACCGGCATCGACCTGATCAGCGATCTGGCGGTCTTCTTCCAGCTCTTGGGGGACATGACCAACGACTTCAGCCAGCGCGCCGCCCAGGTCGCGCAGCTCCTGCGGTCGCCGACCACCGCGTTCGTGTTGGTGACCTCGGCCGCGCGCGAGCCGATTGACGAGGCGATCTGGTTCGGGCAACGACTAAAGGACGACGGGCTGCCCTTCGCCGGGGTGGTGGTCAACCGCGTCCACCACGACCTGCTCGGCGATCGCGAGCCGCGTGAGGTGAGGCGGTCACTGGCCCGGGTCCTGGGGCCCCGCCTGGCCAGCCGGGTGGCGGAGAACTTTCGCGACTACCACGTCCTGGCCCGCCGCGACAGCCACAATCTTGGCCGGCTCGCCGACCAACTCGACGAGGGTCGGCTGCTGCTCGTGCCCCAACTCGACGACGACGTGCACGACGTCGAGGGCCTGGTGCGCATCCACCGCTACCTGTTCGGCTCCCAGGCAGAGCGCGAGCGGCTGATCGACGACCTCGTGGCCTAGCCGCGGAGCAGCGTCATCACGTCGCCGCTCCATGTCTCCCACGAGAACAAGGTCGCGTGCCAGTCGGCGCTGGCCACCGGCTGGCCGGCGCCGACGAGCTGCACGGCCCCCTCATGCAGCAGCTCCCAGACCGCTTGCTCGGCCAGCGCGAGGCGCTCGCTCACGCGTGACTGCGGGTAGCGCTCGCCGACGAGCTCGACCACGGCGCTCACCGGTAACGAGCGTCCGGCGCAGCGCGCGACTATGTCGTATTTCAGGTCGACCACCGGCGCCGGGTACGCCAGCGCCGCGCTCGCCTCGGCCAGCAGCCGGGCGGTCACGTCCTCGCCCGCGCGCGTGACGTTGCCCCACCCGCGACCCATCCCGAGTTGGTCTGCAGCCAGCCGCGGTCCCTCGTAGATCGTCAAGCGAGCCCGCTCGGGCGAGAAGTGCCGCTCGTCGAGCTCGATCGAGCGACCGGATGCCCATGGCCCCACGAACCGTGCGTTCAGCTCCTCGCGCGTGAGATTGAAGGCCCGTGCCTGATGAGGGAACTGACGCAGCTCGACGTGAAACACGCGGGTAGAGTCGCATGCCCATGAGCGAGCGGCCCATCTGGGCTCCCTGGCGCATCGAGTACATCACCGGCCCCAAGGACGGCGAATGCATCTTCTGCGCCGCGGCGTCGTCGAACAACACCGATCCGGCACACACGCCAATCGACCGCACCGACCACTGCCTGACCATCCTCAACGCGTATCCCTACGCCCCCGCCCACGTGATGGTCGCGCCCGTCCGGCACGTCGGCGCCCTGGAGGACCTGACCAGCGAGGAGATGCTTGACACCATGCGGCTCGCACGCCGCTCGATCCTGGCTATAGGCAAGGCCATGACGCCTGACGGCTTCAACGTCGGCTTCAATCTCGGCAAGGTCGCGGGTGCAGGAATCGCCGACCACCTGCACCTGCACGTGGTCCCCCGCTGGAGCGGCGATACGAACTTCATGCCGGTCCTGGCCGACACCAACGTGATCCCGCAGGCCCTCGAAGCTACACGCGAGGTTCTGCTCGAGGGGTTGGCCGGCACGGGTGACCTCTAGCCAGCCGGGCGTACGGCCAGCGACGGCGTACATGCCCCGCGGCCGGTCGGGATCGCCGCCGCCCGGCACGGACGCCGGGCGGAACGGCCCCACGGACGCTGCGCGGAGCGCAGCCCAAAAGTTCACAGCACGCGGATCGTGCCCGGCTCGCCCTCGACGAGCCGGCCGATCACCGCGCCAGGGAGCTCTTCGGCGCGCGTCGCATCGAGCGCCACGAGCAGCCCGCCTGAGGTCATCGCGTCGGTCACGAGCCGCCGGCGCACCTCGTCCACGCCGACCTCGAACGTGGCGAACTCCTCCGCGTAGTGCCGGTTGTTGCGGCTCCCGCCGGCGACCGCGCGATCGTCGGCAAGAAGCTCGAGCGCGCCGGCGATCGCGGGAACGGCGTCCGCCTCGACAACGGCGGCCACGCCGCCGGCCAGCGTCAGCTCGTGCAGGTGCCCGAGGAGACCGAAGCCGGTCACGTCGGTCATCGCGTGCGCCCCCGCTGCGCGAGCGGCGTCGGCCGCCTCGTCGTTGAGCTCGGTCATCACCTCGACGGCCGCCTGGAGCACGGCCTCGGGAGCGAGTCCCTTCTTCAACGATGTCGTGACGGCGCCCGCCCCGAGCGGCTTGGTCAGCACAAGCGCGTCCCCATCGCGACCGCCTGCGTTGGTGATCAGCGCGGCCGGCTCGACCAGGCCGCTCACGGCCAGCCCGTATTTCGGCTCCGGGTCGTCGATCGTGTGCCCGCCAATGACCAGCGCTCCGGCCGCGCTGACCACGTCGTGGCCGCCCCGGAGCACCTCGCCGAGCATCTCTGAGCCGAGCTTCTCGACCGACCACGCGACCAGGTTCAGCGCGCTCACGGGGCGAGCCCCCATCGCGTACACGTCCGACAGGGCGTTGGTGGCTGCGATGCGGCCGAAGTCGTAGGGATCGTCGACGATCGGGGTGAAGAAGTCCGCCGTCTGCACGAGCGCCAGGTCGTCGCGCAGGCGGTAGACGCCGGCGTCGTCGCTGGTCGAGACGCCGACCAACAGGTCGGGATCGTCGGGCTGGGGCAAGCTCCGAACAAGCGGCGCGAGGAGCGACGCCGGAACCTTGCACGCACAGCCGGCGCCGTGCGAGAGGGATGTGAGCTTCACCGCCGTCACGCCGCGATCATGGCAGAGCACGCGGGTATGGTCCTCCCGTGTTCGACCCCGCTTTGCTGGCGGCGGCTCCCCCCGCTCACCTCCCGGGGGTCCTGCACGACCTGGAGCCGACGCTCGACCGCTTCGGCTATCTCGCGCTTGGGTTGATCTTCCTCGAGGACTTCGGCGTTCCGGTGCCCGGCGAGACCGTGCTGATCATCTCCGCCGTCTACGCCGGCACCGGACGCCTGAACATCTGGCTGGTCGCGCTGATCGGCTTCCTGGCGGCGGTTCTAGGCGACAACGTCGGGTTCGCGATCGGCCATTTCGGCGGCCGGCCGCTGGCCGAGCGATACGGCAAATACATCTTCCTCACGCCCGAGCGCCTCGACAAGACGACGAGCTTCTTCGACCGCCACGGCGGGAAGGTGATCGTGATCGCGCGCTTCGTCGAGGGGCTGCGGCAGGCCAATGGGCTCATCGCGGGCATTACCGGGATGCACTGGAAGAAGTTCCTGCCGTTCAACATGCTGGGTGCCGCGCTGTGGGTCGCCGTCTGGGTGTCGGTCGGGTACTTCTCCGGCAGCCACATCAACAGCATCTACCACACGGTGACGCGCTACCAGACGTACTTCGCGATCGCCGTCGGGCTAGTGATCCTCGTCTTAATCGGCCGGCACCTGATGCGCGCGCGAAAAGAGAAACGCGAGCGAGCGGCCCGCTCCCCCGGATGATCTAGGACTTCTCGCGGAAGGCCCGGCGCGCCGTGTCGATCGCTTCGCGTGCCGCGTCCCGGCCGGCCCAGCCGCCGACCTCGGAATACCGCCCCTTATCGAGGTCCTTGTAGACGGAAAAGAAGTGGCCGATCTCGGAGCGGAGCAGCTCCGGGAGATCGTCCACGTCGTCGACCGAGCTCCAGCCGGGGTCGTTGCAGGGTACGCACACCACGTGGTCGTCCGGCCCTTTCTCGTCGGACATCTTGAATAACCCAACGGCCTTGGTAACGACGACGCACCCGGGGAAGGTCGGTTCGGAGACGCAAACCAGAACGTCGAGCGGATCGCCATCGGGCGCCAGCGTCTCGGGCACGTAGCCGTAGTCGGTGGGGTAGACGACCGAGGCCGAGATGAACCGGTCGAGCTTGATCGCCCCGATTTCCGGGTCGTACTCGTACTTGTTGCGACTGCCCTTGGGGATCTCGACGATGCAGGTCAGCTCGTAGTCGCTCACGCCTGGGCTCCGCGGCTCTCCGGCCGTCAGTTCATCTCTCCCCGCGCCACCGCGAGGCACGCCTCGCAGCGGGGCCAGGGCGGGTTCCACGGGTAACCGGTGACGTCCTTGCCGCACAGAGCCGTGTCGGGGTCCTGCTCGGTGACCAGGTGGCATAGCTCCTCGAAGCCGTCGCCGTTCATCCGTGGGGTGTTCCGGCAGTCCGGGTGCACGTTAGGAGCGACAGCGGGACGCGGCGGCACGGCCGCAGCATAACTCGCGCAGAGCGGCGGCTTAAACCGAGACACCCTGCTCGTTCAGCCAGGCTTCCACATGGGCCGGCGGATGGCCGGAGAACTCCGCCCGGGCGGCCAGGCGCAGCAGCTCGATCCGATCCTCGTCGAGCTCGTCGCGGCGATGGGCGAGGTAGAGGATCACGGCCCGGGCCATAGTCACTTCGGCATCGAGGTCGTCGAATTCGGGCGGCCCGAGAGCCATGTCCAGCATCTCCTCGACGTCCTCGACCGCGGTGATCGGACGGTCGTCGTCCTCGAATCGCGCCAGCAGCTCGTCCAGCGAATCGCTCGTGCTGGTCTCGCAGATCTCGACCGCCCGATGCACGATCTCGCTGACCGTGATGGGCTGGGGCTCGGTGGGCATCGCAGGTCTCCTACCCGTGCCTCTGGCCACTTAACAGCACGAGCGGGCGTGACGCCCGCTCGAGACTGCAGGTCGCGCTCCCCTTTCCTTCATAGGAGCCCCAGGACTTACATGTCAGGCCTGGCTGGCAAGACACTCCCGGCCCCGAGCGGGACCGAGTGGGGAGCGGCCTCGCCGTGAAGCCTAGCGGCTGCTCTGCGCGGCTTGGGCGAGCAGCTCGTCGGCGACGGTGCACAGGTCGGAGTCGAGATGCCCGCAGAGCACGTCGCGCAGCAGCGCCCGGAGGTGCTCGGCGAGCTCGTCCACGAGCGCTGCGACGCCCGGCTGCGCGGGGGCCAGACCGCCGATCACCGCGCGCTCGAGCGAAATCGAGTGGGCAATACGTTCGGCGACCGCGGCGCGATCCTCCGGTCTGGCGCAGATCGCGGCTAGGCGGCCGGAGAGGCGTCCGCTCGATGGCCCTTCAGGCTCGAGCAGCGCCCGCAGCGCCAACAGGTAGTCGGTCAGCGCCTCAAACGGGGCCAGGCGCTCGCAGCCCATCTCGAAACGGGCCAGCGCCCAGGCGATCTCCCCGCTGCGGGGCGTGCGGCGCGCCACCAGGTTGCAGAACCCGCGCAGCTCATCCTCCTGCGTCGCGGCAATCCGCGTGGGCAGACCCGGCCGGCCGCTTGCGCCGAGGGCGACCGAGCGCCACGCACCGAGGTCGATCCTCGTCCAGGCGACTGGCCCCAGCGCGTAGCCGCCGCCCTCGAACAGCCGGAGCGCGGTGAGCGTGCGGCGAAAGCGGGCGCGCGCGATCGACACCGGTGGGGGCGCCGCACGCTGCTGAGAGGCGCTCAGCACGATGAGCACGTGGGGCTCCTCGCCATCGCCCCACACCGCCTCCGACGGCGCGTCCTCGAGCGCGTCACCCCGGATGAGCGACAGGCCGTCGGAAAGCGCGAGCTCCGCGGTGTCGGGATCCAGTGCGAGGCCGAGCAGCGGCGCCACCACGGTTGTCAAAGCGCGGCCCTCGTAGAGCGCGTGCTCGAGCCGACGGTAGGCCGCTTCGAAGCGAGCACGGTCAAATCCGAATTCGCTGCGCTCGGCGAACACCGCGGAGAGAAATGCGCGCAGCACGGCGTCGGCGCACTCCCGACGGTCAACCGGTATTCGCGGCTCACCGAGCTGCCTGAGATAGGTCTCGACGCCGTCGAGGCCGCTGAGGGCTCGCAGGGCCGGCGCGTAGGAGGGCAGCGCCGACAGCAGACCCAGGCGCTCCCGGATGAACGAACCGGTGAGTGGTCGGTAGCAGTAGAGCGGGACCCGGCCACGCGGACCGCCCGTCGTCTCGACGAGCTCGAACGGGATCTCGGCACCCGAAGCGGTCTCGGCCGAGAGCTGGGCGCCCGCCTCGTCGACAAACGCCTCGATCATGCCGTGCAGGGGGCTATTGCGCACGTCCGCCGGTTCGCGACCACAGGCGGCGATCCTCTATGGCGAACGGGTGGTTGCAGGCTCGGAGCTACTGATATCGGGGACGCCGGGTGTGCGGGAGCGTTTGGGGTCGGGCGGTGATGGTGGGATCGCGGAGACGCTGTCGGGGCGGCACGGGCGGAAGGTCTAGTCTGCTCGACGGCGGGGTCAGACTGATATTCGGGGGTTCGGTGACCTCAAGACCCGGTATTCGTCGCGGCTCGCTGTCTAGTGGCGGGCGCGGCCGGCCGAAGCCGGTTGCCCGTAGTAGTGACGCGAGCCTCGCGCCGTCCTTGCCCCCGCCGCCGAGGACCGCGCGCCCGCCGCACCGTTGGACGGCCTGATCGACCGGGTGGCCGTCACGCGCGGCCGAGCCGACGATCACCGGCTTATGACCAGCTGCTCGACTGGGAGGCGCCACAATGAGTCTCCCGGGCGCGTACTGTCACGCCGAGGCGTTCATCGGGGACGACGGGCAGATCGACTGGATGGCGACGGGGTGCTCTGCCAGCTCGTCACGGTGATCATGGTCGGCGACGCGATCGAGGCAGAGCCCGCCATGGGGTCACTTCAGGCCGCCGCGCCGGGCCACTGCAGGTTCCCGCTCCCACACCCGAGTCTTCATCTCGAGTGCGCGCCTGCCGGGTACACCGTCGCTCATGAGAGAACCGGTCCTCAAATCCTCTCGATGTACTCACTTGCCGACCATCAGGCACACGAGGATCCGCAGGAATGGAGCAGCCTTGGCGCCTCGGTGGCGTGAGCACCCTACTCCAGCCAGCTCTCACGTCTTTGTCGCGAGGAGTAGGTCCTGGTCGTCAGCGCCTTCGTCCGGACCCGGGGAGTTGGCCGACACCAATGGTCGGCCGCACCAACGGCCGTAGTAAACGCCGTCGGCGAGCGACAGCCCATTCCGGTCGAACAGATCCAAGATATAGTGTTCGTCGTACCCAATCGAAAGTTCCGGACACTTTGGGTTTACGGTCCAGTACGTGCCATGATTGTGCCTGAAGCAGAGCGATCCTTCGCGAGTTTCCATCATGCGCACAGAGTCCGGGTTCAGAAGGTAGCAAGAGGCCCAGCAGTGGCCTCCCTTTCGCAGTACACGGGCGATCTCGCGGACATACTGTTCGGTGTCCTCCGGCTGCATGTGCGTAAAGACCGAGGCGAGAATGACGAGATCGAACTGATCGTCGGGGTACGGAAATGTGTACTCGGATGCGGCTGTCCGCCCTTTAGGGTTGTATTCGCCGTTGAAGACGTCGGCCAGCGTGAAGTGGAAGTTTGGGTGCCTCGAGGCGATGTGCTGGTTGCACCACTCGATTCCGGATGGGACTACATCAAGGCCGTGGTATGAACCACCTCGTAGATAGCGAGTCATGGGAACGGCGAGTCGGCCTATTCCGCACCCTATGTCTAGCACGTGCGACTCCGGCGTGAGCACGCCGAACCTGTGTAGGCGGTTCACCCCGTCCTCCGCTCCTTCCTTGAAGTCAACCGTTCCGACAAAGACTTTGGATTTCGGCGGGATCATCTCCTCCGATTGACCCAACGCTGACTCAACCAGGTCGAAGGGAATGAAGTAGAGCCTGCGCAGGGTCCAGCGTAATTGCCGGGGAATAGCCGGCATAACCCTGCTGTTGAACCACTTCTGCCGCAGCAGCAGATCTCTCAACCAGCCCAGTGCAAAAACGATTTGGTGCAATGCTGCCGAGCTCGCCTTCCGCATCACGTCGACACCTCCTTACGGCTACCGAAGTCTTCCGTTTGTTTCTCCCCGCGTCATGATGACCGAGGCCTACAGCTGACAGCGTCGGCGAGCAGGTCATAGCTCGTTCTTGCGCCCCCGTGGCAGTGCTGCGGCTGTGGTAGGGTTTGGTGCCCAATGTCTGTTGGCGCCCGTCGTAAGCTAGCCGCGTAAGCTAGCTTGCTGTGGCGGTAAGCAGGAGACGAAATCGTCTTTACGTGCGATACCCGGTGCGGAAATCCCGCCGGACCGCATCGGACGGACTGCTCATGTTGCGCAAGGGTGCACTTTACCCGTTTTCGACGACACTTGGACGCTTCCGGTATCCCGGGCATCACGCCCGCCAGAGATCTGGTCGAGCGGCAGTTCCGTCCCGATCGCCCGAACGTGCTGTGGGTCGCGGACATCACCTACCTGCGCACCGGCGAGGGCTGGCTGTACCTCGCGGCCGTCCAGGACGCCTACTCGCGGCTGATCGTGAGCTGGTCGATGGCCACCCACACCCGCGCCGCAATCGTCGTCGACGCGCTCCAGATGGCGCTCGCGCCGGCGCCCCGACCCGGGGCTCATTCACCACTCCGACCAGGGCGGGCAGCCCAGGCTCAACCGGTCCTCGCAACAGCGCCTGTCGACGCGACTGTACCTTCCGCAGGTGATGGACTCAGTGTTGGTGCTGGCGGGCGGCGACTTGGGGTGACGCGGCTGTCGTCGCGGAGGCTCGCCCTGAGGGGCGGACCGGAGCGGCGATAGCCGCGTGCGCGCCGGTCAGCCCTCCCCTGGGGTGCTGTGGTCATTTCGTCTCGGGGTCACCGTTCACTGCCGGTCACTTGACACCTTTGTTCCCGGCGACGGCCCCCGCGTCACTCAGGCGGCCAGGCCGGAGGTTTGGCCCGGTTCAGGCGGTTGTTGTCAGGTCTCGTTGAGCGCCTCAGCGGGGGTTCTCCAGCCGAGGGTCTTGCGTGGTCGTGGTCTTCCCCCAGCTATGCGCCGCTGCGCATAGCCGGGGCTATGGCCAGCTCGGGACTATGCGCCGATGATCGAGCTGTGCCCGCAAAATGGGCGGTGCGTGAGGGATATGGGGTCCTGATGCCTGGCGTGCGCTGCACATAGTCCTGACGCTCCTCCTCGGTTCTTGTTGTCCGGGAAAGGGAGCGTTGGATGTCGGTCGAGTCGTGGGCTCTCGAGGGGTTGCTCGAGGAGTACAAGCAGCATCAGCGGCGTACGCGCGGCCTGCGCGAGCGAACGTTGGATGGTTATGCGCGGCTTGTGTGGATGTTCGTTCGCGCGACGCTCGGTGAGGCTCCGATCGATCTCTCCCGTCTGGGCCCGCGTGACGTGATCGGGTTCGTCGCGGCGATGCAGGAGCGGTTCTCTCTCCGTGCTCGGTGAAGGCCGTCCGCACCGCGTTACGGTCGTTCTTTCGTTTCTTGCGGTTTGAGGGGCTATGTGATGAGCGGCTCGAACGGGCGGTCCCGCGAGTCGCGCATTGGCGGCTCTCGACGCTCCCGCGTTACCCTGAGCGATTCGCAGTTGTCGCGGTTGCTCGGGTCGCTGGATGCGTCCACGCCGTACCGGCGTCGGGACCGCGCGATCGTGCTGTGCCTGGCGAGCTTGGGCTGCGGCCCGGCGAAGTCGCGAACCTCTGTCTCGAGGACATCGACTGGCGCGGCGGGAGCATCCGGCTGCGCGAGCGCAAGACCCGCCACGGCGCGGTGGTTCCGCTGCCGAGTGATGCCGGGCGCGCGATCGTCGACTACCTGCGGGAGGAGCGCCCGGGGACCGATGAGCGTCGCGTGTTCGTGCCGCATCGGGGTGCCGGTCGTGGCCGGCGGCCCCGATCCGTCATCGGCGGAAGGTGAAGGAGGATCGTGATCCGGGTCGTGCGCTCGACTGAGCGTGCCGATCGCCGAGCAGCCCAGCCCGAGGATGAGATCACCCTCCCAATGGCCGGGAACGGCACGGTCCTCGGCCTCGGCCGGCCGCTCGCTGATCACCTGGTCGTCACGAAGCCTTTGCCGCGGCGAGTCCTGGCTCGCGGGACGCGCAGCGCCCGGCCAGTGCGCAGACAAGCGGTGAGCTCGCGTCTGAGCGCACGTCGCCCCTGCACACACAGCGACTGGTAGATCGCTTCCTGCGAGATGTGCATCGATTCATCATCCGGGAAGTCCAGACGCAGCCAGCCTGAGATCTGCCCCGGGGCTCCAGGACTTCGCCCAGCGTGGGTCCTTGCGCCGACCGTGACGCCTGCCGATCCACCGAACATCGGGGCCGTCCACCGCCCCGCCGTCAGGACGCTCCACAACCCCAGAGAGACGATCCTGCAGACACCGTCGCAGCTCGGCGTTCACGGCCAGCTTGGCAGCCTTCGCACGGCGCGCCCGCCGATCGGCATGCCACTGCGCAGTCGACGCCCTGTACTCCAGACCGCCACCACGGGTCGCGGCGGTTCCGGCGCAGCTCTCTCGAGATCGTCGACGGGGACCGACCGAGCTGACGCGCAATCTCGCGCACGCCACAGCCGCGAGCGCAGCACCGCGATCTCCTCCCGCTCGAGGAACGACAGATAACGCCCCAATAGCGAGGCCCGGATCGCGGACGGCCGCATCCCGCCAGCCTCCCGAAACCACCAGACGCCAACGACCGCCGACACGCCCGCCTCGGCCGCAGCATCGACACTCGAGACGCCGTCAGCGATCGCCGCCCAGAACCGCTGCCGGTGCTCACGCCGGCCGGCCGTCGGACGTCCCCGCGAATACATCCTCGGCCGCCCCGCCCGATCCGACTTCCGCCGCTTCGGCTTGCCCATCCAACT
>JAFAZZ010000194.1 GCA_019239375.1 Solirubrobacterales bacterium
AACAAGACCTCGTATGGGGTCGGACCCTCACCGCCCTCTTCGGCGAACTCCATATCGAGCGTGATCTCCTGCGGACCTCCCAGATCGGCGCGGTGCGCGTCGACGATCAGCCGGATGCCGGTCGTCGGGTCGAGCCTCACCACCAGCTGGCTCTCGACCGGACGCCGTCCGGCCGTCGGGAAGAACGGGAGTGGCGGCGGGCGTTTGAATATGAGCCTGACCTCGGTCTGGGTCACCGGCAGGCGCTTTCCGGTCCGGATGAACCAGGGCACGCCGGCCCAGCGCCAGTTGTCGATCTCGAGCCGCAGCGCCGCGTACGTCTCGGTGGTCGATCCCGGAGCGACGCCGTCGATGTTGAGGTACCCGTTGTACTGCCCGCGCACATACTGTTTCGGATCCGCCTCAGGCATCGACCGGAACAGCGCGTACTTCGCGTCCTTCAGGCTGTCCGGATCACCCGCTGCCGGGGGATCGATTGCCGCGGCGCTCAACAGCTGCATCAGGTGGTTGACGACCACGTCGCGCAGCGCCCCTACGGGGTCGTAAAAGTGCCCTCGATCCTCCACGCCGAACGCCTCCGCCATCGTGATCTCCACCGCCGCGATGTGGTTGCGGTTCCACACAGGCTCGAGGGTGCTGTTCGCGAAGCGCAGGTATAGGAACTCGCCGGTACCCATCTTCCCCAGGAAGTGATCGATGCGGTACAGCTGCGACTCGTCGATGTACTGATGGATGTCGGCTGCGAGCTGGCGCGCCGACTCGAGGTCATGCCCGAACGGCTTCTCGACGACGACGCGGGCGTGCTTGGTCAAGCCGGCTTCCGACAGCCCCTTGATCACCGTGGCGAACAGAAACGGCGGAATCTCGAGGTAGAAGACGGGCTGCTGTGCTTTTCCCAGCGCATCGCCGACGCGCTTGAACGTCGCCGCGTCGCCGAAGTCGCCTTGTACGTAGGAAAGACGACCCGCAAACCGCTCGAACACGCGCTCGTCGATGTGCTCGCCGGTGTTCTCGATCGCCGAGCGAGCGTGGTGTCGCAGGTCCTCGGGTGACCAGTCGCTCACGGCCACCCCGATGATCGGGCAGTTGATCAGGCCACGGGCCTCCAGGCGATATAGCGAGCGAAATGTCATCACCTTCGCGAGGTCTCCGGTTATCCCGAAGACCACGAGCACGTCGGCCGCGACCGTAGCGCCGGCCGGGCCAGCTTTCGCCTGCTGCTGAGTGGCGACTGCCATCTGTCTGTCTCCTTGTCGTGACCGAACGGCTGATAGCTCGGCGAGTGCAAATCGGGCTCTGATCCCGTTGCACGCTACTACCGCTCCGACGGTCGATCATCACCCGGTTCGGATGAACCGGGCGCGTTGGCCTCCGGCTATGGTGCCGAAGCGATGGCGAAGTCCCGCGCCGTCGCGGCTGTGATGCTGCCCCCGGCGGGATCCGGCGCGAGGGCGCGGTTAGGTGCCGACAACGTGATCTCACTGATCGATGGCCGCAAACCGCCGGCGACGGTGGCCTGAATGCCCGACGCGAGAGTCAGCGCGCCGGAGTTCGCCGCGCTGTTCAACGAGCTCCGCAACTGGGGCCGCTGGGGGGCCGACGACCAGCGTGGCACGCTGCATCTGCTGACCCCTGAGCGTGTCGTCGCCGCCACTCGACTGGTCCATGATGGCCGCACCGTCACGCTGAGCCTTCCGCTGAACACGGATCGGGCCATCAACAACCCAGTGCCGGCCGATCACCACATGACGCTGGTGGGCGGCGCCGCCCCTGCCAGCGAGCCATTGCACTTCAACAAGGACTACGTCGGCCTGGACTACCACAACGACGGGCACACCCACATCGATGCGCTGTCCCACGTCGCCTACGAGGGCTCGCTCTACAACGACCGGCCCGAAGATTCCGTGGCCGAGAAGGGAGCGACAATCTCCTCGATCGAGGTCCTGCGTAACGGCCTGGTCGGGCGCGGAGTGCTGCTCGATATCCCTCGGCGGCGCGGCGTGCCGTGGCTCGAACCCGGAGAGCACGTATTCGCCGGGGACCTCGAGGGTGCGGAGCGCGAACAGGCTGAGGCGGTCAGCCACGGCGACATCCTCCTCGTGCGCACCGGTCACGCGTGCCGGCTTGCCGAGCTCGGTCCGTGGAACACGCCCGGAGCCAAGGCCGGCCTACACCCGCACGCGATGCGATTCGTGGCCGACCGGGGGGTGGCGGCCCTGGGCTCCGACGGCAACAGCGACACTGCTCCCAGCAGCACCGAGGGGGT
>JAFAZZ010000240.1 GCA_019239375.1 Solirubrobacterales bacterium
ATCGTGGACATCATCAGCGCCGCCGACGCGCCGTTCATGGCCAGGATGTCGTACGGGTTGACGTGGTCGACCGAGATCGGCAGCGCGACCAGTTGCGTCTCATAGCGCCAGCCCTTGGGAAACAGCGGACGGATGGGCCTGTCGATCAGGCGCGCCGTCAGCGTGGCCTTCTCCCCTGCGCGGCCCTCGCGCTTGAAGAACGAACCGGGGATCTTGCCGGCGGCATACATCCGCTCCTCGACGTCGACGGTCAACGGCAGAAAGTCGACATCGCGCAGATTGCCGGCCGTGGCGGTACAAAGGACCATGGTGTCGCCCACCCGGACGACGACGGCGCCGGAGGCCTGCTTGGCCAGCTTGCCGGTCTCGAACGAGATCTCCTTGCCCTCGACCTCGACCGACACGCGCGTAACGGCGTCAGACATATTCAATTTCTTTCCCTTCCACCCCGCCTTCGGTTGGCGGGGCCTACTCGCTCTTATTCATTTGGTTCCGAACTGCCGATGATGGTAGCGGGGAGTTGCCGATGCGCCGTGCGGCGGCGGCGCGCGGGGCGGCCGCCCGGACGCTTGCCGTGAGCCGCCAATCTCGTGGTTGCGCGCAGCGAGTTGGACGTTCGGCGCCATGGTGGCCCCGAGGCGCAATCTCACTGCGAGGCTCGGAGCGAGTTGGACGTTTGGCGCCATGGTGACCCCGAGGCGCAATCTCATTGCGAGGCTCGGAGCGAGTTGGACGTTTGGCGCGATGGTGGCCCCGGAGCGCAATCTCACCGCGAGGCTCGGAGCGAGTTGGACGTTCGGCGCCGGCGCGGGCGCGCATTCACAAAGGAATAACCGGACCGGCTGGTCCGGTTGTGCTACGGTAAGCGGACCGCGCAGTCCAGATTATCACCCGCGCGGCAAGAACCGAGCCCTCGTGAACGTCAACCCAGTGACAACGAACCCACGCCGCACAGGAGTCACCCAATGACAGACACCGCCATCGAGGCCCCACCCAGGACCGAGAGCGGGCAGCGCTCGTCAAACCGCTGGCTGATCCTCGTGATCGCATGCCTGGCGCAGTTCATGGTCGTGCTCGACGCGACCGTGGTGAACGTGGCCCTGCCGTCGATCCAGAAGGGACTGCACTTCTCGCCCTCGAGCCTGCAGTGGGTGGTCAACGCCTACACGCTGGTCTTCGGCGGCTTCTTGCTGCTCGGTGGCCGCGCCGGCGACCTGCTCGGCCGCAGGCGACTCTTCGTGATCGGGGTAGCGCTGTTCTCAGCCGCCTCGCTCCTCAACGGCCTGGCACAGACGTCGACCATGCTGATCGTCGGCCGTGGGCTGCAGGGCCTGGGTGGCGCGCTGCTCTCGCCGGCTGCCCTGTCGATCATCACCACCACCTTCACCGATCAGGCCGAGCGGACCAAAGCGCTCGGCGTGTGGAGCGCGATCGCCGCCGGCGGCGGCGCGGTGGGTCTGGTCATGGGCGGCGCGCTCACGCAGCTCGCCTCATGGGAGTGGATCTTCATCGTCAACGTCCCGGTGGGCCTGGCCACGCTGCTGGCCACGCTGCGGTTCGTGCCCGAGTCGCGGGCCGACCTGCAGCATCGGACTTTCGACCTGGCCGGCGCTGTGACCGTGACTGCCGGACTGGTCGTGCTCGTTTACGCGATCGTCAAGGCGCAGGCATTCGGCTGGGGTTCGGCCCGCACGATCGGGCTGATCGCGGCCTCGCTGATCCTGCTGGCCGGCTTCGTGGCCATCGAGCAGCGCAGCGCGCACCCGCTGATCCGCCTGAGCATCTTCCGGGTCAAGACGCTCACGGTGGCGGACACGGTGCTGCTCCTGGTGGCGTCCGGCCTGTTCGGGATGTTCTTCTTCGCCTCGCTGTACGTGCAGGAGATCCTCGGCTACAGCCCGCTGCGGGCGGGCCTGGCCTTCCTGCCGGTGACCGGTGGCATCGTCGTCGGCGCCGGGATCGCCCAGCAGCTGATCCGGCGAATCGGCGTGCGCAACGTCGCGGTGTTCGGCATCGGGCTGGCCACCGTGGGGCTGGTGATCCTGGCCGGAATCCCGGTGCACGGGACGTACGCCGCCGACCTGCTTCCCGGCCTGCTGCCGATGAGCATCGGCATGGGCCTGACGTTCGTGCCGATCACGCTGATGGCCACCGGTGGAGTGGGCGAGAACGACGCCGGCCTGGCCTCCGGGCTGTTCAACACCGCCCAGCAGGTGGGCGGCTCACTCGGCCTGGCCATTCTCTCGACACTGGCCGCGACCCGGACGACCGACCTGCTGAGCGGGCTACATGGGCAGGCGCTGTTCGCCGCGAGCACGGCGGCGAAGGTGTCCGGCTACCGCGTCGCGTTCGTCGCGGCGGCGATCATGCTCGGCGCCGGCGCGCTGCTCCTGGCGGCGACCATCCGCCGGCGGGATGTCGAGAAGCTCGACGTGAACCAACTGGCGCCTTCCGCGGCCACCGCGTAGGACAATCCCGACGATGACGCCGTCCGAGCGCGCGCTGAGGGCAGACGCTGAGCGCAACCGCCAGCGTCTGCTCGATGCCGCGGAGGAATTGTTCCGCGAGCACGGGCTCGAAGTCGGCGTGGCCGAGATCGCGCAGCGGGCCGGCGTCGGCCGGGGGACCCTGTTCCGCAACTTCGCAACCAAGCAGGACCTGATCGCGGCGATCGTGATCGAGCGGATGAAGGAGGCCACCGACTACGGCCGGACGCTGCTCGACGCCCCAGACGCCGGCGAGGCGCTGTTCGGCTTCCTCGAGGAGATCGTGGGTCGCCAGCAGCTAGATCGGTGCCTGTTCGACGCCGTGGCCGACACGTTCCTGGCCGACCAGGAGATTCGGGCGGCCCACGCCGACATCGTGGGCGGCCTCGAGGATCTGCTCACGCGCGCCAAGGAGGCCGGCGCCGTGCGCTCGGACGTCGGGGCGATGGACGTCCTCATGCTCGTGAAGGGGGTGTGCGAGGCGGCCAGCGCTCTCGGCGCGACCGAACCCGCGATCGTGGGGCGTCAACTCGATCTGGTCCGGGCCGCGATCAGCGCGAGCGCCGCCGACCAGCCGCTGCGCGGGCGAGCGCCGACCCTCGCCGACGTTGAGCGGGCGCACCCACCGGCGCCGGCGAGAGCGACCGAAGCGGCCCCCTAGCCCCGCAAGCCGCCGCAGCCGAGCGCGCTCAACTCCGCTCGAGCAGCGGCACGTCGTGCACGATCTGCGCCGGCGTGAAGTTGCTCGAGTACACGACCGCGATCTTCCCGGAGGCCGTGATCCCGAAGACCAGCGCGGAATGCGCCTCGGCGTCTTGGTACTTGTTGACGCTGACCGCGACCCCCCAGGTTCTCCACACGGGCAGGAGCTGCCGGCGGGCGCCGATCAGGTAGTCCATCCGCCCGGTGGCGCCGCATTGGGCGAGGAACTTCCGCACCGCGGCGGACGTGTCGTTCTTCGGGTCGACGGTAACCGCCACGATCTGTACCCGGCGCGCGCGCGCGCGCCGAGCTGGCGCTGCGCGGCGGTCAGGTTGGAGACGATCAGCGGGCACACGTCTGGGCAGTGGGTGTAGACGAAAGTTACGAGCACCGCCTTGCCGCGGAACGCGCGCAGGTTCACCCGGCCCCCGGTGTAGTCGCGCAGCGCCAGCGGCGGTTCGGGCTTCTCCGGCCGGATGACGAGGCCCTGGAACCCGGAGCCCGCCACGCCATTCGCGCTGTCGCCGGTCGCGACCGCGCCTGACCCGCACCCGCCGAGGAGCGCCGCGAGGCACGCGAGGAGCGGCCAGTGTCCCGCCCGTCCGATCACGAGGCCTCGGCAGACGCGCCGCGAGCGGCGCGTCGCGCGGGGTCTTCGCCCAGCCAGCGATACAGGGCGAAAAACACGTACACGGTGCTGGCCAGCGAGCCCAGGCCGAGCATGATCCCGCCGGCGAGCTGCTGGTCCACGAGCGCGGAGATGCCGCCCGGCCGGCTGGCCAGGTTTGCGTAGGCCGAATAGAGCGGCTGTGTGGCGAAGGCGAGGACGAGCGAGAGCACCCACCCCGGCACCATCGCCGAAACACAGTAATAGACGCGCTGAGACGTCCCGAGCCGGCTGCGCAGCGGGGGCGAGTCGATCATCTGCGCCCACACCAGCACGCCGAAGACCAGGAACGTCACGTGCTCGAGCACGTGCACGGCCTCGCTGCGCAGCGTGAGGTCGTAGACGGCCGGGATGTGCCAGGCCAGCAGATCCACGTTGAAGGCGATCCACGCCCAGAGCGGACGCCCCAGCGACCGCGCCACCGCGCGCAGCGGCGCGCATGCCGATGAGCGCGCGACGGTCTTGGCCAAATCCCGCCGCAGGCCGAGCGGGAGCGGACGCCAGATCGACATCCAGGGCGCGCCCAGCACGATCAGAGGTGCCGCGTTGCCCATCAGCAGGACGTGCTGGACCATGTGGACCCAGAGCAGCTTGGGCGCCAGGTTGTCGACCGGACCCTCGAGCGCCACCAGGGTCACCGCCAAGGCGACGTAGTAGGAAACGGCGCGCCGCCTCGCGGTCGCGTCACGGCGCCGGCGCAGCCGGCGCACCACGCGGCGCTCGCCGAGGACGTGGAGCACGAAGGCGAGGCTCACCAAGAGCAGCGGTAACCGGTCGATGCTCAGCACGGACGGTGTGGTCCTCCTCGGACGGGTGCCCTCACGCTACGGCGACGAGCAAGGCTACCGGAGCCTCGCCTACTCCCTGTCCGGGGCCGGCGAGCGGCCGGAGGGGGCGCCCGCGCCGCCCAGCGGCGCCGCCGAGCTCTCGATGTGCTCCGGCGACCGCGGCGCGCAGCAGACCGCGGCGGCGTAGCACGACCCACCAGACGACGAAAGCGACGAGCGTCGCGCCGAGCGGGAAAGCCAGGGTCAGCACCGCCCCGGATCCCACCGAGGAGGCGATGTCGGCGGGCACGAACGCGCCGGACAGCATCACGTGATCAGGTACAGGAGGACCCAGGTGACCACGGGCCAGGATGGACCCGAGACCTCAGAGGTGCGCAGCGTGGCCGGCGCTGAGCTCTTCGACCGTCCGGGCCGCAATCCGACCGGCGCGGAGCACGCCATCGACGACGAGCGTCGGCGTCGTCACGATCCCACCCCGCACCCCGGCCTCGAAGTCTCGGCGGATCCGGCGCTGTACCGCGTCGCTACGTCGATCGACGTCAAACTGCTCCAGGTCGAGACCGAGCCTCCGCGCCCGGGCCCAGAGATGGGGATCCTCGAGCCA
>JAFAZZ010000283.1 GCA_019239375.1 Solirubrobacterales bacterium
TGCCCTCCACTTGGAACTGGATGCCGTTGCCCGACGCCGAGGTGATGGCGTTCACGAACGCGCGCGCCTCGGGCGCCGTGATCTTGTTCTGGTTGGCGGCGTTGGTGAACGTCACGTTGGCGAACGCGACCTGACCGCCCGGGGCGATCTGATGGCTCGTCTCCGCCGTGAACGGCGATACTACGCTGGCCACGTTCGGGTTCTGCTCGACCTTGGCGAAGACCTCCTTGGCCCGCGCGACGACCGCCGGGTCGGTGACCTTCCCGTGGTCGACGCCGATCACCAGCTGGTCGGTCTCGCCCGACTGGTGCGGGCTGGCCTTCTGCAGGAGCCGGATGGCATCAAAGCTGCCCGTGTGGGGAAGCTTGAAGTTGTCGGTGTAGGCGCTCCCCGCCGCTCCGTGGATCGCGAGGAGCGCCACGAGCGCCACGACCCAACCCCCGAGGGCAACCCATCGGTGTCGGAAGCACCATGAAGCTACGTTTCTCATACGACAGTCAACCTCCGAAAATCTGTTGCGCGCCTCAGGCTAGGCGCCACCGGTCTCCGGCGTAAATGACTCAATGCCGACCTCAGCCATGACCATTGTCACGGCGCCGGTCCACCGCGCCCGCGGGGCCTTCCACCATTGAACAGATGTTGGCTGACATTTGGCTGACAGGTTGCGAACGGAGGTGACGTGAGCCCCAGCCGAGGCGCGCGGAGCGTCGGGCTGACTACCCCTGGGGGACAGACGCGTCACGAAGCCCGATGGTCCTCCATGCTCGCGCGAGCATGATTGTACGTCTGCGAGCTGGGGGAGCGGCGCGCCGCAATTCGCCACAAGCGCGCACGCTACCCACCGCCGAGGACTCGGTTCGACCCATGCTGCCGGCGCTAACCGAAGCATGGTAGCCGCAAGCACGAGAGCGGTCACGACGGCGTCGACGTCAGCACTGCCGCTGTAGGTGTCGAGGAGTAGCCCGCGGCGCCGAGTCGACGGGCGACGTTGGCGGCGCTGGGTCCGGCGTGACTAATCGTGTCCACAAGGAGTCGCCGCACGCAAAGCTGGAGGTGTTGAAGCCGTGACTGCTTCTCGCGCAAAGCGCACGTTTGCGCGCGATCGGCACTCAGCGGGCGTTGCCTATGCGAGCGTCGGCATTGTGCCGCCGGACGAGAGTGACCAGTTGTCCCCGTTGTGCAGGTGGCTAGTGATCGTGCGATGGCTACTGGGGATTGACGTCGTTCGCATTTGACCGACGTGGAGCGAGTGCCCTGCTGGGCTGATGCGATGCGGATGTACGATGGAAACGACCGAAGTCGGGGACGAGCCGCCGCCTGAGGCCGTCAGCTTTTGGAGGTGAACGCGCCGATGCGCGCGGTGTACGCCACCGCCTGGGCGCGCAGGGCGGCGAGATGGCCGCCGGGCATCAGGTGGAGCTCCGGTCGGCGGCGACTCTGGCCAGCAGCCTCGTACGCCGGCGCGAGCGACCGGCCGGACGGCCGGCGATGAGCGTTAAGGTCCGCGCCCGCTCCGGGTGGGCGAGGCACAAACTCGATGGCGATGCGCGCGCCCATCGAGAAGCCGACGATGTCGGCGGCGGGGAGGCCGGCGGCGAGTACCCGGTGATGGCGCGCGAGCGCGTCGATCAGCGGCCGGTATTCGCCGGTGTGGACGCCGAGCCCGCCGATGAGCACGAGCGCGTCACAGGCTCGCGTCGTGCACGACCTCATGACGTGTCGACCGAGCCGGCCTCGAGCTCGTACGTTCACGTCATTTAGCTCTCGCCGCACATGCACATAAGGCGACATTGCGGCAGTGGGAGCAGAGCGGGGAGGCGTTAGGCGGCCCGCGTCAGCCTCGACTCCGATACGCGTCTCGGGGGTCAGGCCTGGACTGGTTTGGGAGCTGGACGATGGTTTGGCGGGCGCGATTATCGTCGTCCGTACATGCTGGCCGCAACTACGAGCGATATCGCGACCAGGAGGCCGAGACCGCTGATGGCGTTGAAGCCTACGCGGTCCTTGACTCGGGTGGCGTAGACGAGAAAGCCAATCGGCAACAAGATGGAGATGCTGAGGGCGGCGCCGTTGGCGAGGTTGCGCTTGCGGTGGCGGCGCCAGTGGGGCGCTCGCTGACGTAGGGTTTTCGGCGGCGTCGTCGCACCCGCGTAGTAGTCGGCGGCGGCCCGGAATAGTCGTCGGGCGTGGGTGTGGCATCCCCACGCCATCGCGATCATGAACGTGGCGGGAAAAAACCAGGTGATGATCCATACGGCCGCGCAGGCTAAAAGCCCGAGCACATCGCGCCACCAGGACAGCAGGTTATGGTGATGGCGGCCGCTCGGAGGCGAGAGGAACCCTCCGAACACCAGCAGGCGCCGGGCACTGTAGATCCAGACCCGTAGCGGCCGTCGCTCTAGGGGCCTCGGAGGCAGCCCGGCGGCTTGCACGACCAGCAGCCCCGCCTGGGCGGCTTGGATGCTCGGGTAGGCGCCGCGGAGGGACAGCGCTTCGGCTGCGGTGGAGAGCGCTGCGGGGTCGCGACCGTAGAGGGCGGCGAGCCGCAGCGTCATGCGCAGTTCCTGCCATCGGTAGTTGATGTAGCCGGGAACCAGGGCGATGTAGAACGGGGTTCCGGCGACTGCACCCTGGATCCGGGCGATCCGCGCCGCCTGAACTCCCAGGCCGTCCGCGCTGTCGCGGAGGTCGGTGTGTGGGTGGGCCTCTCGGGTGGCCTGCGCCCATTCGCGCGCCGGTTCAGCCAGCCTGTGTGAGGCGTACAGGGTCATCCGCTCGCAGAGGTGCTCGGGGTCTCGGTAGATGATCCGGATCAGGTCGCGGGGAACCGACATCGCCGCACGTAGGCGACGCCAGCGAAGCGCGGCGACCGGCTTGCCGGGCGCCTTGGCGTCCTTGCCGCCGTTGGTCATGCCGCGTCGATCGTGGCCTGGGACGCGCACACCGATGCCGGGGTGTTCGGTCATGGCGTGCGCGCGCCTGTGGATCGTCCGTGGTGGTGATCCGGCCTGGCTGGCAGGTGCGGGTGGCATGTCCGTTCGGTTTACTTCAGGTGCCTGGGCAGGCGCCTTGGGTGGGGTTGGCGATCCGGCCGCTGGGCATGATCGTGTTGCAGAGGATCGTGGCGGTCATGTTCGCGCTGGTGAGGTTGGCGCCCACAAGCGAGGTTTCGCTGAGGTTGGTACGGGTGAGGTTGGCCCCGCGGAGGTCCGCGCCGCTGAGGTTGGACTGGCTGAAGCGCACCGCGCTCAGGTTGGCCGAGCGGAGATCGGCGCTGTCGAACACGCTCGAGCGGCCGTCGGCGTGGCTGAGGTCGGCGCCTCGGAGATCCGCCCCAACAGCCACGGCGAGAGCGAGCGAAGCGCCCTTGAGCGAGGCGCCGCGGAGATCCGCTTGCACGATTGAGGTGCCGCCGATCTTGATCCGGTCGAGGTGAGCGCCGCGAGCGTCGGCGTACGCGATGTCGCCGAGCTGGAGGTTCGCGCCGCGCAGGTCAGTTCCTCTCAGATCGGCGTAGGCGAGGAATCCGCCCTGCAGATCGGCACCGCGCAGGCGCGCGCCGCGGCATTTCGTGAACGCCTTGATCACGCATGTGCGGACCTTCGTCCCGGATGGGATCTGACGGCCGAACTCGAGCGCGTAGACGGCCGGGAAGAACGGGCTGGTGTTCTGGATGGGGATTGGCTTGGCGCCCGGGGGAGGCTTGGTGCCGTGCTGCCCGGGGCACAGGCCTTTCCGTGGCGCGCGGACGTTGCCGTTGGGCATCAGCGTCTTGCAGAAGACCGCGCCCTTGAGGTTCGCGCCGGTCAGGTTCGCACCGCTGAGATCGGCGTTTGAGAGGTTGGCGCGACGGAGATCGGCGCCGCTCATATCGGTGCCGTTGACGTCGGAGTCGGATAGGTTCATCGCGCGCAGATCGCCGCCGCGCAGGTCAGCGCCGACGATCGCGCCGAAGTTCAGATCCGCGCCACGAAGATCGACGCCCCGCATGTTCGCATCGGTGAAGCCCGCGAACGTCAGCACCGTGTGGCGCATCTCGGCGCCCGCGAAATCGGCGTCCACCGGCGCCGTGCCCACGAAGCTGACGTTGTTGAGATCGGCGGCGCGGAAGTTGACGTGTGTGATGGTTGAAGCCGCCAGCGAGCCGCCGGCGAGATTCGCCGCCATGAGGTTCCCAAAGGGCATGAACGCTCCGCTGAGGTTCTGGCCGGGCAGCTGTAGCGCTATGCACGAGGCGCGCGGGATAAAGGCGCAGGTTCCAACTCGCGTACCGAAACGCAGGGCCTTGTGGCTTTGCGCGTTGAGCAGCGGCCAGTAGGGGTTGTTGGGAGCAACCGAGAGCTGCTTGGGCGGCGGTGACGCTAGCGCCGGGCCAGCCAGCACGGCCGTGAGGCCAAGCGTCGCTCCTAGCCCTAGTTGAAGAGTGCGTGTGCGCATCAGCTTCCTTTCCCGGAGCGGACGGCGGATCGACGATCGGCGAAGGTGAGCGAAGAAACGGTCATAGCCTCTGGATGGCGATTAGAATCGCCCCCGTTAGCCTCAACGCCGCGGTGGTCGCCGACGAGGTACAGGTCGAGCCAGTCGAAGATTCGGGTGTCGCGCTGGGCGCAGGCCAGCGGCTCGCAGTGACGCCCGGCACCTTCCTGGGAGCGGAAGCGGACGAGGTGTTTGGGGCCCTCCAGGCGGTCGTAGAGCTGCTGGGATTGCCCGGGCCAGAACTGCTCCCCCTCGGGGTCGGTGATCAGCACCGGAGTGGTGATCTGCCCGATCTCCTCGTTGAGTTGGTAGGCGCTGACTGACTGGTAGAGCGCGAAGATCGAGCTTCCGGCCAGACCGTAGGGCTTGCCGCGAAACCGCAGGGTGGCGGCAGTGTTCGGTGAGAGCAGCCCCACAAGATGCATCTCACGGTCAAACGCGGCTTGCCGGCCCTCGCGTAGCTGCTTGCGCATCACTTCGGGCAGGGGATCAAGCCAGGAGCTCGACACGTCGACCACCCCGGGGTCGACCGCGGCGGCGGCGAAGCGGTGCTCGAACGCCAGCGCCCGGGGGACCCAGTATCCGGCCTGGCTGATCCCGATTACGGCGACGCGGTCGGGGTCGACGTCGGGGCGCTCGAGCATGGCGTCGAGCACCGGGGTGAGGACAGCCTCCCAGTCCGGCCGAAACGGGATCTCCTGCTCGAACAGGGCCGCTTGCTGACCTGGACCGTCGAAGGTCATCCAGTGATAGCCGCGCTCGCTGGCCGCCGCGCCGCCGTGCACCCACATCTGCGAGGTAGCGCCGTCACTGCCGTTGTTGATGATCACCAGCGGCCGGCGCTCGCCCGCCTCAGCGCCCGGGGCGCGGAAGAAGTAGCCCGGCAGCGTGGTGGTCTCATAGGCGATCGACACCCGCTCGCCGGGCACCGCCAAAAGGTCCACGAGCCGGTCCCAGCACGCCCGTTGGCGGCGCCAGAGCGCAAGCTCGCGCTCGGGTTCGCTGCAGTGAGAAATCCGATACAGAGCGGTGGCGTAGTACGTGGCGGCCCGCCGGAGGTGACCTACCGCGCTCACCAGCCGTCCACGCTGCTCGGCCTGAGCGGCCTGCGACCACGACGCGCCCGCGGTTGCCGTCCATTCGTGCACCCACGAGTCCGAGTCCCCGTCTCCGATCCGGCCGGCGGTGGCAAGCACCTCGCCGACATCCGCCGCCTGGCGATACGTGGCGCCGAGCGCCACCTCCAGCCCGAACTGGAAGTCATCGTCTTTGAAGTGAACGCTGGTCATCACGCCTGCGCTCCCGCGGCGTCGCTCACGCTGGCGGTGCGCTTGGCCGCCCATACGATCAGTGCGGTCGGGATCGCCCAGTTGAAGATCAGGTTCGCGCGGTGGGTGCCGACCGCGCCGGCGATCACGTGCGCCGGCACCATCGCGGCGAACACCAGCGCCCACATCGTCGTCAACTGACGGTTGATCTTCCGAAACCGCGGGGAGGACCAGAGCTGGCGCGGGACGGACTCGCGTGCGTACTGCTCGGTGAACGGAACGACCAGCAGCGAGCCAAACGCAATTAGCGCAAGCAGCGCGGCCGCCATCGCCCGCGCATAGCGGGTGACCCACTCGCTCGCGCCGGGATCCTGCAACGCCACCGCGGTAAAGCCGGCGAAGGTCAGCAAAGCGCCTATCTCCAGCAGCTTGGGACGACCTCTGACCAGCGACGGCAAGGCGATCGCCGCCGAGACCGCCAGCGCGACCACGGCGGCCCACTTCAACGTCGAATGCTGGGCCACGAGCGTAAACAGCACCCACGGCACGAATGCGATATAGATGCCTACACCCGGCCCGCTGTGCTCGCGGGTCCGGGTGCTGGTGGGATCGGGAATGGTGGTTGAGTGCATGGATCCTCCAGTCGAGGGGGCTCGGCGCCGAGGCCGCTAGGAGATCGCCTCGTGCCTTGGAATGAGCGAAGCTTGCCGTGGGTGCTGGGCCGTGTCTTCAGTAGTGGACTACGGCAATTTGGGGGCTAGAGTGATGGGTCGATGCGGTCACCGAGGTCGCAGCGCCAATGGCCGCTGGTCGGCCGCGCCGGCGAGCTGGAGCTGATCGCCCGCGCCCGGTCGGAGGGCGCGAGCGGAGTCGTGCTAGTCGGGGCGGCCGGCGTCGGCAAGTCGCGCCTGGCGCGGGAAGCGCTGCTGGAGGCCGAGCAGGCAGGCTGCCAAGCACGATCGGTGCAGGCAACCGCGAGTGCGGCCACGGTCCCCTTAGCGGCTCTCAGCAGCCTGATCCCCGCATCCGCGCCTGCCGCGGGTGCCCTTGAGCTGACGCGGGCCACGCGGCTGGCGCTGCGGGACCTCGCAGGACCCACGGGCCTCGTGCTTGGAGTTGATGATGCGCAACTGCTCGATCCGAGCTCCGCGGCGTTGCTGCTCGAGCTGGCGCTCGAACGTAGCGTGTTCACGCTGGTTACGATCCGGTCGGGCGAACCGTGCCCGGACGCGGTGACCTCGTTGTGGAAGGATGCCGGCGCGGACCGGCTCGAGCTCACCGCGCTCAGCGAACCGGAGACGGGCGCTCTGGGCGAAGCGATCGTCGGTGGCCCGATCGAGCAGAGCGCGCGCCGCTGGCTGTATCAGACCAGCTTGGGCAATGCCCTATACGTCCGCGAGCTGATGCTTGGCGCGCTCAACGGAGGCGTGCTGCGGGAGGTCAGCGGGCTCTGGCGGCTGCCGGTGCGCCCTGCCGTGAGCGCGTCCCTCGCCGAACTGATCGCCGCCCGCATGACGAACCTGCGCCAGCCCGAGCAGGCAGCGCTGGAGCTACTTGCCCTCGGCGAACCGCTGCGTTTGGCGGAGCTCACCGCGATGAGCAGCGGTGAGACGCTCACCAGCCTCGAGGACCGCGGTCTGATCAGCGTAGGCGGCGGTTCGGATCCCGAAGCCGTGATGCTTTCCCATCCGCTCTACGGCGAAACGATCCGGGCGTCGCTGCCCAAACTGAGGGCCCGCGAGGCCCGACGAAAGCTCGCCGCGATCGTCCACGAGCGCGCCGAACCAGACCCACAAGACAGGCTCCGGATCGCCCGATGGCTGCTGGATGCCGGCGAGGACATCGACACTCCGCTGTTGATCGAGGCGGCCGAGACCGCGACCCTGAGCGGTGAGCCGGAGCTTGCTGTCGAGCTCGCAAAGCGCGCGGTGGACGCGGGAGGCGGGATAGCACCCGCGCTGCTGCTCGCGCGGGCTCATAGCATCCAGAACCAGTACGAGCAAGCCGCCCGAGTCCTCGCCGCGATCGAGCCGGCGATCGAAACCCAGCAGCAGGCGGTTGACTACCTAGACCAGCAGTCAGAAGTCCTTTACTGGGGTCTCAAACAGCCGGACGAACTCCGAGACCTTCTCACCCGCGCCGAGTCTTGGTGGCTCACGCCGGAGTGGCGCCGTCGCCTTGCCCCGCTACGTCTGCGCGTGGCTTCCCACTCCGATCCGGGCAACGCGAGCTCGGCAGCAGTTGGCATCATCGCTGAAACCGACGGTGACGCTGAGGCGCGGCGCCGTGTAGCGCCGCTACGTGTCGCCGGCCTGTTCTACAGCGGGCGCACGCGCGAGGCTTACGAGCTCGCGCGCCGGATCCGCCCGCAGCCGCCGCTACGCGACCTGACCGACCAACTCGCCTTTACGCTCTGGAGCACGATCGCGATCGAGACCGGCGTGGGATGGGGCGAGCTCGAAACCTGGGCCACCGCCGCGCTGGCCGATGGCGTGCGACTCGGCGACCGTGCTGCCGCGGGCCGTGGTGCACTGGCCCTCGGCGGCGTTCGCTTCTCACAAGGCCGCTTCATCGACTCCGGCCGGTGGCTCGCTGAGGCTGAGCTGCAACTCGAGCGGCACGACGCGACCGGACTGCTGGCGATCACCAAGACGATGCAGGTCGGCGTCGCCTGCTTCACGGGCAACATCCCCGAGGTCGCCCCCGCGCTCGAGCGCTGCCGCGCGGCGCTTGCGGGCAAAGACCCGTTGCCCAACCAGCTCCCCTACTTCGTACGAGCCGAAGCCTGGGCTCTATGCGCCGAGGGCGACTCGCCACGCGGCCAGCGGTTGCTCCTGGACGCGGCCGAGCGGCTGACCGAGATGCCGATCTATGCGGCCCGGCTCACCTACGAAGCACTGCGAGCCGGAGCCTCAGCCCCCCGGCTTGCGCCGATGCTGGCCGTTCTGAGCGAGCGCTGTGACGCTCGGCTTGTCGGCGCCTACGCCGCCCACGCCGCGGCACTCGGCGCCCGCGACGGTGAAGCGCTGCTCGCCATCGTCGACGAAATGGAAGCGATCGGGGCGCTGCGCTACGCCACCGAAGCCGCCGCCCACGCCGCCAGCGCCTTCACGGCCGCGGGGCGCCAGGACTCCGCCCGTCGCGCCGCCACGCGCAGCCGCGAGCTGCTCGCCCGTGGGGAGGGCGGCATTCCTCCGCCCATAGAAGGCGTCGACGGCGCCGCAATTTCGCTCACCAAACGCGAAAGGCAGCTCGTCGAGCTCGCCGCCCGCGGGCTCTCAAACGCGCAGATCGCCGACCGGCTCGTGCTCTCCACCCGCACCGTGGAATCACACCTCTACCGCGCCATGCAAAAGCTCGGCGTCAGCGACCGCCGCGACCTCTAAGCAGAACGGCCCCGCGCAAGCAAGCGTTGGTCCCCCGCCGGACGGCGCGCAGCGATGATCCCCGCCGCCACTCGCCTCTGATCTCCGCGCGAACCTCGCCACCAAGTGTGAATGCCGGATGCGATCGTGACTGCTGGGGCCGGTGCAATACGGCGTAGGCGCGTGCGCACCTGGGGTAAGGAGCGTCAACCCGCACCGCTGTGGGTATCGCAGTTGCTTCAGAGTGGCCAGCGCCGCTCGGCGCGGCTGCCGGGTCCACCGCCGTGGGCCGATGGTGGGACTCCGGTGGCTGGGGCTCGGTGGGCAGTTCGTCAGGTGGAGCGGTCGCTTGATGGGTCGATGAGGTACTTCGTGCCAGTACTACGGCGGGCGACGACGGCGAGGACGTCGGTGCTCAGGACGTCGCGCAGCCCGATGGTCTGCGCGTAGCCCGAGGCGAACGTTGTCTTGGCCTCGGCCAGCACGCGGGCGCGCATCCGGCCGACAGCCTCGCCACCCAGGCGAGCCAGCGCAGTCGTCAGAAGGTATCCGCCGATACTCCACGCCAGGCCGAACCTGCGGTGAATGACGGTGGGTGAGAAGTCGAGCGAGCCATAGATGTAGACCTGCTTTTGCACGGTGGATCCATAGGGCATGTACGACGTGAGCGGCGGCTGCGCGCGTTCCATCGCGGTGAGGATCTCGCCGGCTAGCGAGCCGCCGCCGATGGCGTCAAAGGCCAGGGTCGCGCCGGTGTCGCGGATGGCCTCGGTGAGTCGGTCGGCGAAGTCCGACTGAGAGGCGTCGACGACGTGGACTGCGCCGAGGTCGCGCAGCACTTGGGCCTGCTCGCCCCGGCGAACGATGTTGACCAGACCGATGCCATCGGCGGCGCAGATCCGCACGAGCATCTGCCCGAGATTCGAGGCAGCCGCGGTATGAACGAGGGCGTTGTGGCCCTCGGCGCGCATCGTCTCGACCATCGATAGCGCGGTGAGCGGGTTGATGAACAGGGACGCGCCCTCGACGGTGCTGACATCGTCGGGCAGCTCGACGACTGCGGCCGCTTCGACCACGCGGTAGTCAGCCCACATCGACCCACCGAACAGCGCGACGCGACGGCCGATCAGCGTGGCCGCTTCCCGGCCCGCCGCGATCACGGTGCCGGCGCCCTCGTTGCCGACCGGCAGCGGCTTGTCCAGCCGGTCGCGATACAGCGGGAGCGCCGCGTCTGGAACGGTGCCGATTAGATCCGGCCCGTCGGGGCGCAGCGTGCCAGGAGCGACCGCACCGAGCAGCACGCCAAGGTCCGACGGGTTAATCGGCGAGGCTTCGACAGCCACCACAACCTCGCTACCGTCAGGCTCCGGAACGTCGCGCTCGGCCAATTCCAGCCTCAGCTCGCCGCCGGAGGAGATGGTGGATCGCAGGCTGCGGCCGCGGGTGGGAGTCGCGTCGGGAGACGTCATGAGGAGCCTTTCGAGTCGGAGACCGCAGCCTATCGACCGAGCGAGCAGGTGCCGCAAGCCTCACCCAACCAGCGGTTCTCACGTGCGCATCCCAGCACTTCCCTTCCGCCTCGACGACGACACCATCGCGGGCGCCCGCGACCGGGCTCAGGCAAAACAGCACGCCCGGCGCCGGCACGTGCCGCACGAGCCCTGCGTCGCCATAGCGCCCGCCCACCATGCGGAATCAATCAAGGCGATCGCGCGGCGGGATCGAACAGAAGCTCCGGGGCGCGTGCCGAGACCCGGCCGAGGTTCCTACTTCTTCTTGATCGTCTGGACGAAGATGTAGGAGACACCACCCAGCGAGCAGGCCGAGATCGGGTGCGGGATCAGCAGCGACGCGGTCTGGTTCGGCGGATAGACCCGGCACCCGGCTGCCGTGGTGGCGCCACACTGGTTCGCGGGAAAGTTTCAGCGGCGGCGGTCCGCAGCTTCGCCGTCGCGCTCTGCCCGTTTTTGGAGGCGACGCTCGACACGGTGGTGCCGACACGGGGCGCGCGGCCCAGCTGCCTGCGTTTGAGGTTGACCGCCGACATGCCGGGAAGCCCGCGCAGCGTGCACGCGTGCCTGACAGGTTCGTATA
Organism: Solirubrobacterales bacterium; assembly: GCA_019239375.1. Taxonomy (GTDB): domain Bacteria; phylum Actinomycetota; class Thermoleophilia; order Solirubrobacterales; family Solirubrobacteraceae; genus Palsa-465. Next base: position 11,204 of record JAFAZZ010000283.1, read on the forward strand.
GTTCAGCGAGAAGAACTGACTTCCGAGGCGCCGCGTTGCTGTCGGCCAGCGGGTTATGCTGCGTGAAGTGACGACGATTGGCCCGGGATCACCGGGTCACTGCAATACTCGGAGCTCCGACGCTCCGGGCGCCCAGGGCGGCGTACGCGTAGGGATGGTTGAAGGCGTCGAGGGCGGCACTTCCATCGATCTCGAACTCAAGGACCTCGCTGGAACGGGTGTCAAGAACCGCGATCGTGACCTCGGTCGACGGCTTGCTCCAAAAGAGCGTGACCTCGATCCCGTCGCTGCTGCGGTGGGTTAGTTCGCGGCGGTCGGTAAAGGCTGTTGCGCTCATCTCGGTTCCTCCCCTGCTCCTAGTGGACCGTTTAGTCCAGAGAGATTGGATCAGGCGCCCACTTCAATTTCAAGGCGCGGAGCTCGACCGAAAGCGAATCGTTAGAACTTGGTCCGACAGGCGTGGGGTGGCGCGAGAGTGGCGCGCTCCCACTGTTCCGTAGGGCTAGCCGCATCGGCGTCGACGCGCGCGTTACACGGCTGCATCTGCCCCGGCATTCGGAAGCCGGCGCGACCGAACAGCATGGTGGGCTACGACCGGCATCGAGTCAAGAGTGCCGCTCCACTGCGCGAGCAGCAACCGACCTCGCCAGGTCCCTCCCCGCCAAGCAACGGTCAGCGTCCGCTGAGCCGCGCTGCTGCTCCCGCGCGCCACCATCAGCGGGAGGTCAACGGGGCCCGATGAGTGACTCCACGCAGCGACGGCTCCGGCCCAAGCGAGTGCTTCGGCGATATTGCGGGCTCTGCTCGGCGAGATCGCGCGGTCGCTGTTCTCGGGAGGGGAGCCGGTCGATTGCCGGTGGGCGCGACCGGGCACGACGGCGGTGGTGTGCGGGGTGCGCTCGGGCGGGTGCTGCTGGTACGGGGCCCCGGTTGCTCGGAGTCCTCGCCGGTTGGGCCTGCATGGCGGGCTGGCGGGCATACTGAGCCGGTGGATGGTGTCTTGATAGGCCGGCTTGGTGAGCTGGTTGGTCGCGGCGGGGTGTGCGTGCTCTCAGGCGCGGGCCTGTCGACTGAGTCGGGGATTGCGGACTATCGCGGTCCGAGCGGCGCGCTGCGCGCCCGGCTGCCGATGACGATCGCAGAGTTCCGCGGCTCGCCGCAGGCGCGTCAGCGCTACTGGGCCCGCGCGCATATCGGCTGGCGGCGGATCCTCGCCGCGCGGCCCAACGCCGGGCACCGGGCGCTGGCCGCGCTCCAGCAGGCGGGGGTGCTGCGCGCGATCATCACCCAGAACGTCGACGGGCTGCATCAGGCCGCCGGCGCCCGAGACGTGGTGGAGTTACACGGGGCGCTTGACCGGGTCGTGTGCCTGGCCTGCGGCGCGCGCAGCCCCCGACAGGCGCTCGATCGGCGGCTGCGGGCCGCCAACCCCGAGCTGGACTGCGACGAGGTCCCGGCCCGCCACCCCGACGGCGACGCTGAGCTCGCCGAAGGGCAGCTCGCGCGGTTTCGCCTGGTGGGCTGTGCCGGCTGCGGAGCCGATTTGCTC
>JAFAZZ010000288.1 GCA_019239375.1 Solirubrobacterales bacterium
GTGAAGTACATGCTGCTGATCCACCATAACCCCCACTTCATGGACGACCCACCGGAGCCAATGGACCAGATCGGGGCCGAGGTCGGGCGCCTGATCGAGGAGCTGACGGCCTCGGGCGAATGGGTCGGAGGCGAAGGCCTCGCCGACGTCTCGCAGGCGAAGGTCGTGCGCGTGCGCGACGGCGTCCCGGCCGTGACCGATGGGCCCTACCTCGAGGCCAAGGAGCACCTGGCCGGCTACTGCATGATCGACTGCGACTCGCTGGACCGCGCGCTCGAGGTCGCGGCGACGTGGCCCGACGCGCACTGGATGGGAATCGAGGTGCGGCCGGTGATGACCCCCGGCGGAGAGGAGATGTGAGCATCGAGGAGCAGCTGCGCGGGCTGGCGCCGCGCGTCCTCGGGACGCTCGTCCGCCACTATGGAAGGTTCGACGCGTGCGAGGACGCCGTGCAGGAGGCGCTCCTCGACGCGGCGGTGCAATGGCCGCGCGACGGCGTGCCGGCCAATCCGCGCGGCTGGCTCCTCACCGCCGCGCATCGGCGGCTGATCGACGAGCTGCGCAGCGAGAGTGCACGGCACCGCCGCGAAGAGAGCCTGGCGCGCGAGCCGCCGCCGGGCGATGCGGCCGACGAGGACGACACGCTGGAGCTCCTCTTCATGTGCTGCCACGAATCGCTGACGCCCGCCTCGCAGGTCGCCCTTACGCTGCGCGCCATCGGCGGCCTGACCACCGCAGAGATCGCGAGTGCGTTCCTGGTTCCGGAGAGCACGATGGCGCAGCGCATCACCCGGGCGAAGGCGACGATCCGCGCCGCCGGCGCTCGGTTCGGGCCTCCGTCGGCCGAGGCGCTGCCCGTCGTCCTGCACGTGCTCTATCTCATCTTCAACGAGGGCTACATGGCGAGCTCCGGCGCGAAGGCGGCCCGCGTCGAGCTGAGCGCCGAGGCGATCCGACTGACGCGCGAGGTTCACCGCCGCCTGCCAGACGACGGCGAGGTGGCGGGACTGCTTGCGCTGATGCTCCTGACCGACGCCCGCCGCCCAGCGCGTGCCCGCGCGGACGGCAGCCTCGTCCCGCTGGCCGAGCAGGACCGCTCGCTATGGGACCGCGCCAAGATCGCCGAGGGCGTCGCGCTGATCGAGCGGTCGCTAGCGAGCAAGCCGGGAGGCGCCTACCAGCTTCAGGCCGCAATCGCCGCGATCCACGACGAGGCGCCAAGCGCGCAGGAGACCGACTGGCGGCAGATCCTCGCCGTCTACGAGGTCCTCGAGTGCATGTCGCCGGGGCCGGTGGTCACGCTCAACCGAGCCGTCGCGGTCGCGATGGTCCACGGTCCGCGCGCGGGACTGGAGTTGCTCGAGACGCTCGACGAGTCGCTGCGCGACCACCACCGTCTGGCGGCCGTCCGCGCCCATCTCCTCGAGATGGCCGGCGACGAGGTCGGCGCCCGCGCGGCGTACGAGCGCGCCGCTCGCCTCGCCACGAGCATTCCGGAGCGACGCTATCTCGAAGCGCGAATGGCTGCTCTGCAGGGGTTCGGATCCGAAGACGAAACGAAGTGACCCCTCCAACCGATCGGCGGGGCGAGAAGGGATAACCACATATGTCTGACGCCGTGAAGCGCGTCTCCGCGGAGATCTGGAGAAGCGAGATTCTCCGGTTCGCGCGACTTTCAGGCAGACTCCGCTTTGGCGTCAGGACGCGCATCCGGCAAACCAGCTGGGCCGGCTCCGCTTTGCGCGGAACACGAGAGCATCATGGGTCACCCCCGGCCGACGGCGTCGAGACGCCTGGCGGCTTGTGCTATCCGCGCGAAGGAGGGGCCGGCTGATGCGGGTCGGGATGCCCGTCGAAGAACGAAGGCAGGACCGCCAGGCTGCTGGATGCGGCCTGGAGGGCAAGAAATCTGCCGTAGGCGGTCCCAAATGCTCGGCTTCATAATCGAGCGCCGGCTCCGCGCGACCTTAACGGCCTGAGCCGAGACGGCTACGGCCGCATTCGCGGGTCTCGCCGAGGACGTCCATCATGTCTTTTCGGGCGATCACCCGCTCGCCGGAGAGCGCCCGGGGAACTTGACGGGTTTATCGCATCCGGCCTGAGGGCCTCGGTCCTTTATCTCTTTCGAGCTTTACGCAGTTGGGTCCCGCCGCGTGTGCTCGCACCGTCCGCGCGATGTCGGCTGAGGCGGCGCGGGTCCCGGTGTCCTAGCCGGGCTCACGAGTGATGAGAGGCTGGAGCGAGGGCGCCATCAGGCGCACGACGTCGTCGGCATCCAAGGCCGTGAACTGCTCCATCGCGAGTAGGTATCGGCTGAACACAACTCCCGAGATGATCGTGCAGAACGCGCTGGCGCGTTCCTCGCGCTCGGGGCCGTCGAGTGCAGCGGCGAGCCGGGCGACCACCTCACGGGAGATCGCCTCGGAGACGAGCTGGCGGATTTTCGGATCCCCGAGGGCCATACTGGCGAGTGCCGCCAGCGGCGCACCGCTCTGCGGGTCGTCCCACAGAGCGAGCACGCGCGCGAGCAGACGCTCGGCGAAGGTGTCCATGTCGCCCTCGAGCTCGTCGGCAATCACCTCGGCCGGGGTGATGGGCAGCGCCATCGCGGCCCCGAACACGCCCTGCTTGGACCCGAAGTAGTAGCTGACCAGCGCGACATCGACCTCCGCCTGGGCGGCGATCGACCGCATCGTCACCGCGTGGTAGCCGCCGGCCAGGAACTGTTCCCGGGCCGCGTCACGGATGCGCTCCCTGGCGTCGGTGGCCCGCGGTGGTCGCCCCCTGCGACTAGATCCGCTCATCAGTGTTGAATTCTAGCCGAAGATCGTGCATCATGTCTTCAACACTGATGAATTCCCTATCCCGAGGAACCGCTGTGAGCACGTCCCAGTCCAGTCCCCACCGAGGCCATCACTCGCTCGTCGTGGTGGTCTGTCTCGCCTTGGCCACTGTTGTCGCGGCGATGGCGTCGCTGAACGTCGCGCTGCCGGACATCGCGCGCAGCACGCGCGCCAGCCAGACAGACCTCGCCTGGATCATCGACGCCTACTCCCTGATGTTTGCGGCCTTGCTGCTTCCCGCGGGGGCGCTTGGTGATCGCTTCGGTCGTCGGCGCGCCCTGCTCGTCGGCCTGTCGATCTTCGGCGCCGGCTCGGCGGTGGCCATGACCACTGACTCCGCGGGCGAGTTGATCGCCCTCCGCGGCGTCCTCGGCATCGGTGCGTCGCTGGTCATGCCGGCAACCCTGTCGACCATCACCAGCACCCTGCCAGGTGCCAAGCGCGCCAAGGCGGTCAGCATCTGGGCTGGCGTCGCCGGCGCCGCCGCCGTCCTCGGCCTCCTGGCCACCGGCGCAATCCTGCACTTCCTCTCCTGGGAATGGGTGTTCGGGCTGAACGTCGTGCTCGCTGGCGTGTCGATCGCCGGCACGGTCCGCTACGTCCCGGAATCCGCCGACCCAGACGCCGCGAAGCTCGATCTGGTCGGCGCGGGACTCGCCTTCCTCGCCCTCGTCGTCCTCGTGTTCACCGTGATCGAGGCCCCAGACACCGGCTGGCTAGCCGCCCGCACACTCGGCGGATTCGCCGCCGCGATTCTCCTGATCGCCGCATTCGTCGGCTGGGAGCTCCGCCAGCCCGAGCCGATGCTCGACCCGCGCCTGTTTCGCCACCGCCGACTGTCCGCCGGCAGCGGATCGATCCTCGCCCAGTTCTTCGCCTTCTACGGCTTCGTGTTCATCGCTCTGCAGTACCTGCAGATCGTTCGCGGCGACGCCCCGATCCTGGCCGCAGTCAGCGTGCTGCCGATGGCCGCCACCATGATCTTGTCCTCCCGCCTAGCCCCCCGTCTCATCCCGCGGTTCGGCGCCCGATGGCTGTGCGCCACCGGGCTGCTCATGATCACAGCCGCGATGGTCATCCTCTCGCACCTCACGACGACCAGCTCGTACTGGCTGTTCGCCGCTGGGCTCTGGCTGCTCGGCTGCGGCATGGGTCTCGCGATGACGCCCGCGACGAGCAACATCACCGATTCGCTGCCCGCCGCCCAGCAGGGAGTCGGCTCCGCGCTCAACGACCTATCGCGAGAATTCGGAGGCGCGCTCGGGATCGCCGTCGTCGGCAGCATCCTCGACGCCGTCTACCGCACCAACCTCACCGTCCCCGGCGCGCCGCCCACGCTGCTGCACCGCGCGCAGACCTCACTCGGCCTCGCGCAATCGGTCGGCGGACGGATAGCCGCCGACGCCCACACCGCATTCATCGCCGGACTGCACACCGCGCTGCTGTGCGCCGGTGGCGCGACCCTAGCCGCAGCGGTCGGCGTGTGGTTCGCCCTGACACCGCGGCATGCGCGTCAGCCGGCCGGGTGCGATTCCGACCAGCCGGTGAGCGCCCGCTCGACGCAGCGGGCTCGGAACGCTACCTCGATCGGCTGACCGCTGATCAGCGCACGAAAGCAAAGCGGCGCGATCAGCTGCTCCAGGATGAGGGCATCAGTGTTGCCTCACGGACCGCCCGCGTTCCACCCGCCACGCTGCGCTCATCGCCCCATCCGCTTCAAGAGCTCTGGCGGGTCCGGTGAACGCGAACACGTTTTCCGCAACCTGGTGTTGGTCGACTCCCTCGACATACGAGGTCCTTTCACCTTCCTGATCACGCGTCTGATTCACCTCGGGCGTGTTACGCATGGCTCTCCTCCCTCGCGCGCCCCTTTGCGGTATTTCACCGCCTGATGCAATAAATTCATCGTATAGGGCAATACCGTGCCGTCAAGGAGCCCGGTCAGGAACACTCCCCTAGCGGCCGGTATCGATGATCGGACGGCGAGCAGTCGGCTCTCGCTTCTTGGCCGCAGCGCAAGGTCACCTGCCCTGAGCGCGCCGACCGTCAACGGACGGTGGCGACGCCCGCTCGTCAGCCGCGCCCGAGCCTGCCGGTGAGGTGGCGCTGAACGAGCGGAGCCTCCAACGCCACCACATCGTCGTCGGGCAGCGAAGCCAGCGGCTCGATGCGCCAGATGTAGCGCATCATGATCACGCCGAACACCTGCGCGGCGGCTAGCGAGGCTCGAAGGTTGCGCTCCTCGGGATTTAGATCCGCGGCCACCGCCGGAATCAGGATGCCCGAGACGATTGCCACGACCTTTTCTCGGGCGCGCGGCTCGTGCGCAGCGGTTAGCACCAGCGAGCGCCATAAGTCCGCGAGCTCGGGATCGTTCCACACCCGCACCACGTTGCGCACAATCGCCTCCCCGCGCCGGCGCATCGGGGCCGCCAGTGCGACCTGCACCGACTCAATCCACTCCGGCGGCGGCGTGGTGCTCGCTTCCAGCAGCTCCTCCTTCGAACCGAAGTAGTAGTGCACCAGCGCCGGATCGACCGCGGCCGCCCGCGCCACTCCGCGCAGCGTGGTGCCAGCCCAGCCGTGCTCCGCGAACGAGGCCCGTGCCGCGGAAACGATTCGGGCTAGGAGCACCCCGCGGTCCTCGCGCGGTCCGCGCCCGCTGGTCTTGGCTTTCTTGCGCGCCATAGGTTTCAGCATATGATGAGGAGCGGACGGCCCCATCCCGTCCTCCGCATTGTCTCGAGTCGTCAAGCGACGCAGCGCCGGGTTCGGTCGCGGGAAGTCTCGACCTTCGTCTGCGTCCGGGGAGGGGTGGTGCGTGATCAACCGCTGCGCCAGGTCACCCATTCCGGTGATGACGAGGTTAAACGCGATGAGCGCCGGGCCGTCCGCCTTCGGTCGCACCTGACGCCCAGGTAGTTGGAGAGAGGATCTGATCTGCGCTCGCCGGCCGAGACGCCATTCTCCGTCTCGGCGCCTTCATCGGACCGCGTGTCCGCGGCGGACCTGGTCGAGAGCCCGATCGAGTGCGTCGTTGATTGGACCGTGCCAGACCGGTCCGTGGCCGGGGATGAACGTGTCGGTATCCAGGTCCCGGAACGCGCCCAGTGAGTTGATCGCCTCGGTTTGGTCATGCGACCAATCGGCCGGCAGCAATCGGGGTCCAACGCCGTTGAACAGGGGATGCGCGGTGACCAGCGCGTCGCCGGTGATCAACACTCCGGCGTGTGGCAGTAGGAAGCTGCAGTGCCCCGAGGTGTGGCCGGGGCTGGCGATCGGGACGGGTCGCCCAGGTAGATCCAACGGGCCGGCTTGGGGAAATGGCTGGGCGGAGGGGAACGTGTAGTGCTTTAGCCCGCCGGCCTTGATCATCCTGGCGGCCCAGCGAACCACCTGTGGGCGATACAGGCGTCTTGCGACGTTGATCGGACCACCGGATTCGTAGGTGTCGCCCAGCGCGTTGGACACTTCCAGCGGGTCCATGTACAACGGCGCCCCATAGTTGTCGTGCAGATAGTTGAGCGCCCCGGTGTGGTCGGCATGGGCGTGGGTCAGCAGGACGACCCGAACGTCCTGCGGTTGTCGGCCCAACAGCCGGATGGAGGCTTCGACGTCCTTGATGTCGCCGTGCCACCCGGCGTCGATGAGCGTGAGATCGGTGCCGTCCTGAACGATTATCCAGTTGGTTTCGGTTCCCGTGAAGGCGAACACGTTCTCCGCAACCTGGTGTTGATCGATCTCCCTCGGCATAAGGAGTCCTTTCTCGACTGGATTGAATGTGGCAAGGGCCTAGAGGATCCGGTGCTCGACTTCGCCGATGCCATCGAGGGCGAGTTCGAGGGTGTCGCCGTGTCGGAGCCAGTTGCCCGTTTCCATGCCGGAGCCGCCCGGCAACGTCCCCGTGGAGATGACCTCGCCGGGCAGTAGTTGCTCGTCCCGCGACGCATGAGCGAGCATCTCGCCGAGGCTCCATTGGAGACCGCGGGTGTTAACGGTGCTGACGAGGCGGTCGTTGATGGTGACCGAGCCGGACAGCTTCTCGACCCGTGGGAGTACCTCGTCCGCGGTGACCGCGGTCGCTGACATGGAGCTGATGAAGTGCTTGGACTTCTGCGGGCCAAGTCCGCTGCCCATTTCGTCGCGTTGTACGTCGCGCGCGCTGAAGTCGTTGAGCAGTACGAACCCGCCGATCGCGTCAAGGGCCTCGCCGGCAGAAGCGTCGTAGAGCGGAGCCTTGAGGACAAATGCCAATTCGAGCTCGAAGTCCAGGCCCGCGCAGTAGCTCGGGAAGGCGATCGGGGTGCCGGTGGGTACGATCGTCATCGCATTGCCGAAGTAATAGATCGGCTGGTCGTAGAACAGCCGCTTGGGCTTGAAGCCCGGGAACGTCTGGCGCATGATCCGTTCGATCGCTTCGGTCAGCCGGTACGTACTCGGATAGAACCGTTTCGCCATGCCGCGGGAGGCGTTGATGTTGTGTCGCTCTGAGAGCAGAAAATCCCGAAACGACAGCGGCGCGAACGGCAGCAGCGCGTCCGTGCGCTGCAGGTGCCGCTCGGCGATGGCGAGCTGCCATTCCTCACTGAACGGCGAGGGCCCGAATGGCATCTCGCCCCGCAACCGGATCCACTGCTCGTCGACGTATTGCTGGGTCTCTAGCCCTGTCAGGGTGCGGACTCTGCGTAGCTTCATGATCGTTCTTTCAGCAGGTTCTGCGCATTCACCGTCGATCGTCGACGAGCTTTGGGTCGACGCCGTTCGGGTTCGATGCCGCTGGTCGCGGCGTGCGCGGTCAGCAAGGGTTCTCCCGCGGAGGGCGCGGTCCGCCCGGCGGCCGGATCGCTCGTGAGTGTCGGCGCGACCTGACGGTCGGGTTAGGATCGGCCGGCGGTCCCGGCCCGCATCGCCGCGGACCGCGGCTTACGTCCGCGGGCGGGAAGCACCTGGATCCGGTCGAGGTCGTTGCCGACGATCACCGGTCCCCTGA
>JAFAZZ010000294.1 GCA_019239375.1 Solirubrobacterales bacterium
TGGGTGATCCTCGTCTACATGATCGCCTCGACCGTGCTGGTGCTGAGCGCGGGCCGGCTGTCGGACCAGTTCGGTCGTAAGCAGGCCTATATCGGCGGGTTCGTACTGTTCGCCCTCACTTCGCTGGGCGCCGGCTTCGCCGGCAGCGGCACCGAGCTCATCGTGTGGCGGATCCTTCAGGGCATCGGCGGCTCGTTCCTGTTCGCCAACGCCGCGGCGATCGTCACCGACGCCTTCCCGCGCGAGCAGCTCGGGCTGGCCATGGGCACGAACACGATGGTGTCCGCGATCGGACTGGTCATCGGCCCGGTGCTCGGCGGCGCCCTGGTGGCGATCTCGTGGCACTGGGTGTTCTGGTTCAACGTGCCGTTTGCCCTCGCGGGCAGCGCCTGGGCGGCGCTCGTGTTGCACGAGATCACGGGCCGCTCTGAGGACAGGAGCTTCGATGCCCTGGGCACGATCACGTTCCTCATCGGCCTGACCGGGTTGGTCTACGGGATCTCCAAGGGCGGGATCTCCGGCTGGGATGAGGCGGGGGTGATCGGGAGCCTGATCGCCGCGGCGATTCTGCTCCCCGGCTTCGTCCTGATCGAGCGCCGGGTCCGCGCGCCCATGCTCGACCTCTCGATCTTCAAGAGCCGCCTGTTCTCGGCGGCGTCGCTCGCCGCGTTCACCAACGGCCTGGCGCGGTTCGCGCTGATGTTCGTGTTCGTCTTCTACTTCCAAGGCGTCCAGGGTGACTCGCCGATCCTGGCCGGGATCAAGCTCGCGCCGCTGGCGCTGGGGATGCTGATCGCCTCTCCGCTGGCCGGGATCTGGGCCGACCGGCGCGGCTCGCGGGGGATGGCAGTGGCCGGCATGCTCGTGCAGGCTGGCGGGCTCGCCCTGATGACGACCCTGGAAAGAGACACGCCCTACATCGCCCCCTGCGCCTACATGTTCATCGTCGGAGTCGGCTCGGGAATGTTCAATTCGCCGAACACGGCGGCCATGATGGGCACGGTCCCGCCGCACCGGCGCGGGATCGCCGCCGGCGCCCGGGTGCTCGTCCAGAACACCGGGGCGGTCATCTCGATCGCGTTCGTCATCGCCGTCGTCACCTCCTCGGTGCCCAAGACCGTCCTGTTCGCCGTGTTCAGCGGCTTGGCCAATCACATCTCGAACGCCCAGCTGGTGCCATTCATGTCGAACATGCACACAGCGCTGTGGTGCCTGGCCGGCATCTCGCTGATCGGTGCGGCGATCTCGGCCGCGCGCCCGGCCCATGTCAGGGGCGAGGTGCGGGATCTCGAGCCCGAGGTGCGGGACCTCGAGCCGCAGGGGCAGCGGACCCGTCCCGAGGAGGCGGCAGCATGAGCACGACGATGCCCAAGCCGCTGCGGATCGGCGAGGTGGCCGAGATGCTCGGCACCACGCCGCGGACGATTCGCTACTACGAGGAGATCGGCCTGCTCCCCGGCGCGCGCGACCGCGAGCAGGGTAAGCACCGCAACTACACCGAGGCCGATGTGGAGCGGGTACGCGAGATCATGCGGCTGCGAGACCTGCTCGGCCTCACGCTCGACGAGGTCTCGGCCCTGCTCGAGGCCGAGGATGCTCGGGCCGAGCTCAGGCGCGAGATCCAGCAGACCGAGGATCCCGCCGAGATCAAGCGCATCCTCGACCAGGCGCTCGGGCACATCGCCAATCAGCTCGATCTGGTGCGCCACCGGCTTCGCGAGCTCGAGCAGCTCGAGTCTGAGCTTGTCGAAAAGCGCGGCAGGATTCACACGCGTCTGGCCGAGCTCGACGGGTGAGTGCGGCAAACGCGGCTGTTGACCGGCGGGCGACTGCCGGTGCTGAGCGGCCTGCGACGGCCGGCGTGGACCGACGAGCGATGGCCGTTCTATCGGGCGGCCACATGTTCACCGACATCGCGCAGGGCTCGATCCCGGCGCTGCTGCCGTTCCTGATCGCCCACGACCACCTGAGCTATGCGGCGGCCTCGGCGCTGGTGCTCGCCGCCACGATCTCCTCCTCGATCATCCAGCCGCTGTTCGGTCATGTCTCGGACCGGCTCTCGCTGCCGTGGCTGATGCCGCTCGGGCCTGCGCTTGGCGGTCTGGGCGTGGGGCTGGCCGGCCTGGCGCCCACTTACCCATTGACCTTCGCGGCTGTGGTCCTGAGTGGCCTGGGCGTCGCGGCCTTTCACCCGGAGGGATCGCGCTTTGCCAACTACGTCTCGGGCGCCCGGCGGGCCAGCGGGATGAGCCTGTTCAGCGTGGGCGGGAATGTCGGATTTGCTCTCGGCCCGGTCCTGGTCACGCCCCTGCTCCTGGCCTTCGGCCTGTCCGGGACGGTGTTCGTGATAGTCCCGACTGGTCTGGCCGCCCTCGTGCTCGGAGCCGAGCTGCCGCGCCTGATCCGGTTTCGCACCGACCTCAAAGGCGGTCGGGTGCAAACGGAACAGCGCACCGAGGCGTGGGGTCCGTTCGCGCGCCTGGCCGGGGTCATCGCGCTGCGCTCGTTCGTCTACTTCGGCCTGGTCACCTTCATCCCGCTCTACTACGTCAACGTCTTACACGCGAGCAAGGCGCTCGGCAACGCGGCGCTGACCGCGATGTTGCTCGGCGGAGCCGCCGGGACGCTCGCCGGCGGCCCGCTTGCCGATCGCTTCGGCCGCCGGCCGGTGCTGGTGGGCTCGATGTGCGTGATCCCGCCGCTCGTGGCGGCCTTCCTGCTGTCCGGGCCGCTGCTCGGTCTCCTGTTCGCAGCACTGGCCGGCGCGGCCACGATCGCCACCTTCGCGGTCACGATCGTGATGGGTCAGGAGTACCTGCCGGGGCGGCTTGGCGTCGCGGCGGGAGTCACGATCGGCCTGTCGATCGGGCTCGGGGGCGCCGGAGCGCCGCTGCTGGGGATCCTGGGCGACTCGGCCGGGCTGCGTGCGGTGTTCGAGACGATCGCCGTGCTGCCGCTTACGGCGCTCGCCCTGAGCCTAACGCTGCCCCGCCGGACCCCCCGGGAGACGGCGCTTCGGCATCGCGCCCGTCCGGCGGCACCGCTTCTCGAGCGGTAGCCGCGCCCTCGGCCGCCCCGGACGCGAGTGCCGCTGGGCCGGACGCCGCAGGCGGCCCATCATCCCTCTCACGGGCAGGATCCCAGCCGCCGACGGCGTAACCAACGGCCACCGCCGTCGTACTTGACCTGGGAGGCGGCGTCCGCGGCACAAGACGCCGACGGTGGGCCACGTTCTAGTTGCTTATGAGCTCTTCGCTACAAGGCGTCACTCGCCGGCTGCCGGTGTTCGCGGCGGTCGCCGCGGCGTGCGTGGGCGCGATCAACATCGCCTCGGCGCTGACCCCGAGTATCCGCTGGCGCGGGCACCTGTTGCTCGAGGTCGAGCCGGTGGAGGCGATGCGCCTGTTCCACGCCCTTGCCTTCCCCGCCGGCCTCGCGCTCGTGCTCGTGGCGCCCTATCTGGCCAAGCGCCGCCGCCGCGCCTGGGAGGCCGCCGTCGTGTTGATGATCGCGCTGGGGCTGTTCGACCTGCTCAAGGGGCTCGACTTCGAAGAGTCGATCATGACCTGGGCGGCCGCGTTCATCCTGATCCTCGGCCGCGACGCCTTCCGGGTCCGGCACGACCCGATCACGCTGCGCTCGGCGGTCTGGCGCGCTCCCGCGCTCGGTATGACCGGCGTGGGTGCCGCGGCCCTGGCCACGTGGGCCACACAAGGGCATCCGTCGCTGCGTACGGTCGGCCTCGAGACCGTCCGCCTGCTCAGCTGGCAGCAGGGCCCGATCCACTATCACCGTCACCTGGCCTGGCTTCCCCTCGGAGTCCACCTGTTCGAGCTGCCGATGCTGGTGGCGATCGCGTACGTGATCTTCCGGCCGCTGACCGGCCCTCGGACCCTGCCCAGTCCGCAGGCCCGGCAGGTTGCCGCCGACCTCGTACGCGAGCACGGCGCCGACACCCTGGCCTTCTTCAAGCTCCGCGCGGACGAGCACTACCTGTTCAGCGAGGATCGGCGGGCGTTCGTGGGGTACACGATCGAGAACGGCGTGCTGCTGCTGTCGGGCGATCCGGTCGGACCGGAGGACGCGTTCGCGGACCTGCTCGGCCAGGTGCGCACGTTCGCGGAGGTCCGCGGCCTCAAGCTGGGCGCGCTGGGTGCCAGCCAGGCGCTGTGCCCGCTCTACGGCGAGCTCGGGCTTCGCACCATCTATCTCGGCGACGAGGCGGTGGTCGAGCTCGAGCGCTTCTCCCTCGAGGGACGTTCGATCCGCAAGGTGCGCCAGTCGGTCACTCGCCTGGGCAAGGCCGGATACGAGGCCGAGCTGTGCAAGCTGCGCGAGCTCGATGCCGACACTCTGGCGGAGGTCGAGGAGGTGGTCGCGCGCGGTCGCCAGGGCGCGCCTGAGCGCGGCTTCTCGATGGCCATGGACTCCCTCCAAGGCCAGCGCGATCACGACACGCTGGTAATGATCGCGCGCGACGCCGACGGCGCGATCCGCGGCGTCCTGCACTTCGTTCCCTGCTACGGCCGGCCCGCCGTGTCGCTGTCGTTCATGCGGCGCGACCCTGCGACGCCCAACGGGCTCACCGAGTTCCTCGTCGTTCGGGCCATCGAGCTGCTCCGAGAGCGGGGGATCGAGGAGCTCTCGCTGAACTTCGCCGCCTTCGCGAGGTGGCTGCACAGCCCCGGCAAGCGGCTCGAGCGGGTGCTCGGGAAGCTGGTCGCGCTCGGCAACCCCTTCTTTCAGATCGAGAGCCTGTACCGCTTCAACGCGAAGTTCTTCCCCCGCTGGGAGCCGCGTTTCCTCGTCTACGAGGGCACCTTCGGGCTGCCGCGGGCGGGCATCGCGGCAATGTGGGCGGAAGGTCAGCTCCCGAAGCCCTCGCTGCGCCACCGCGTGACGGCGTCG
>JAFAZZ010000305.1 GCA_019239375.1 Solirubrobacterales bacterium
GATCCGCAGGCGATCGGCCCCAAAGGCATCCAGCAGGCGCCTGAGCGTGAACTCATCGTGCACGCCCCGGAGCGCGCACCCACTCAGGCAGATCAGCCCTTCGGCATGCTCGAGGACGTCGGTTAGCTGGACGAACGCCTGTGACGGCGGCCCCGTTTTCGCGCGCGTGTGCGCGTGCGCGCGCGTCAGGATCCGGCACAAGTTCGACCACCCGCCGGCGTCCTGTACGAGCAGTGTCAGGTGCCGTCCGTCCGCCAGGTCGATCTCCGCGCCATGGATGGGGCGCAGCCCCAGCGCCCGCGCCGAGACAGCGAACTCCATCGAGCCCGAGACAGTGTTGTGGTCGGTCAGGGCCAGCGTCTGGTATCCCAGTTCGAGCGCGGTTGGAACCAGCTCGTCCGGAAGCGAGGCGCCGTCGAGGAACGAGAAGGCCGAATGGCAGTGGAGCTCGACGTACATGAGAACACATGTTCGCATCTGCCTCGGACATGCAGCCCCCCCTGCGTAGCCGGACCGTCAACGCGCTCACGCCATGGATGGCTGCCAGCTCCGCCTATCTGGGCTACGCCGCCTGAGCCACGCCGCCGTCGAAGGCATAAGCCACGGAGCGGCCGGCGCTGGCGCGGAGCGACGAGGCTCCTGCCGCGGTGTGACTGCGGCACCAAGGCAGGCCGCACCCGCGGCGGCCTTGCGCTACGACAGGGCTATCCAGTCACCCGCACCAGCCTAAGAACCTGCATAAGTCACCAAAGTGGACGCCAGCCACAAACTTTGGCGCGAAATTCATCGTGGACATGCTTATGTCACCAAAGCACGGGGGTGAGGGGGACTTTGGCGCGTTTTACATGGTCAGGGGGAGGGTCGATCGCCGGCGACGTCAGCGCCGGGGGACCTGAGCGCCGGCACCTGAGCGCCGGCCGCGTCAGCGGCCCGTCAGCGCCGCCCCGTCAGCGCCGGCCCCGTCAGCGCGGCCCGTCAGCGCCGGCCCCGTCAGCGCCGCGTCACCGCCGGCCCGTCAGTGCCGGCCCAACCCAATCCCGCCGCGTCACCGCCCGAACTGCGAGCGCAACGCCGCGCTCAAGGCCCCGGCCGCCTCGGCCAGATCGAGCCGGCGCGGGTGACACAGCGCCACCGTTCGCGGCGTGAGCACATCCGGTGGCGCGAGCCAGGTCAGAGATGGATCGATGGCCCGCGAGGCGGCCAGCCGCCCCACGCAGGCATGGCCAAGGCCGGCCGCGACCAGGCGCTGCAGGGCTAAGTTGTCGTCGGTCCGGTACACGACGTGGGGTTCGATGCCGCGCCGGCGCCAGGCCGCCTCGAGCTCGCCCTGGATCTCCCAACGCGACGTCCACGCCACCACGTCGGCGCCGTCCAACATCTCGAAGCTGGGCCGCTCCACCTCTGCCAAGGCGCTGTCGCGCCGCGTCAGAACGACCCACGGATCCTCGAACAGCCGGATCAACTCGAGCCGGTCGTCCGGCTGCTGGTTGATGGTGATCGCCAGGTCGAGCCGACCCTCGGCGAGCCGGTCGACCAGGCGAGGGTCGTCGTCGGTTTCGCTCAGCACGACCTCGATCCCCGGCCACTCCTCACGCAGCAGCCGGAGCGCCGCCGGCAGGAGCTCGGCGGCCGCGGTCTGGAACAGGCCCACGCGGACGACGGTGCGTTCCGCCCGCAAGGTTCCGCGGACGCTCGCATCAAGCGCGTGAAGTTCGCTGAGCACCCGGCGCGCGTGCAGGTAAGCGGCCTCGCCCGGCCTGGTTAGCGAGACGTGTCCGCGACCGCCCGGACGATTGAACAGCGACGTTCCCAGCGCCCGTTCGAGCTCGGCGATCTGGTGCGAGACGGCCGACTGTGTGTAGCCGAGCTGAGCCGCCGCGGCGCGGAACGAGCCGCAATCGGCGACCGCAACCACTGCCCGTAGACCCCGCAGATCCACCCGAGCTTCGATCGATTCTATTGATCGCTGCACGCCCGCACTTTCATTTTTCGAAAGACATGTTGCATCTTATCCTCGACCTGTGGCCGATTTCCACTCATCGCACAACCGGCGCCCGATCCGCAGCCGAGGCGGGCACGCGCTCGCGCGGGTGGCCCTGACCAGCCGGCGCGCCGCGCATCGCCGAGTCACGCAACGTCCCGAGAATCCTCTGCTCGAGCGAGGAACGCCCACAACGGCAAGCACGAGCTCGTCGAGCCGACGACCGTCGGCAGTGCTGGCGCCTCTCCTGCACGCGCTGTTCTTCGTCGCCGCCGCCACCCAGAGCGCGATCGTCCCGCTGCTCCCCCGGCTCAGCCACACCTACGGCCTCTCGCCGTCAGCCGACGCGCTGCTCCTCGCCGCGCCCGGCCTGGCCACGCTGGCCATCTCGATACCCGCTGGCGCGCTCGCCGACCGCCTCGGCGCTCGGCGCATCACGATCGCAGCCACAGCTCTTATGGCCACCGCGGCAGCCGCCCAGGCGGCGCCGTCCTACGTCCTGCTGATGGCAGGCCGTCTCGCGTTTGGCCTGGCCTTCGGCATCGTGTGGACGAGCGGTGTCGCCTGGATGTCCGGCTCCCACAGCGACTCGGGCTCGCCGCGGCTGGGCGCGGTGGCCACCAGCGCAGCCGTCGGGATGGTCGCCGGCCCCGCGATCGGTGGCGTCCTGGCCGACCGATTCGGCCTTTCGTCCCCGTTCCTCGTCGTGGCCGTGCTCGCCGGCGTCCTGGCGAGTGCGCTGAAATGGCAGCCAGACACCCCAAGCCGTGCAGGGAGCGACGCGCGCGAGACCTCGCTGCGGTCGCTCGCTCGCCTCGCGCCCAACCAGCCCGGCGTCGTCACCGGCGCCGCCGTGCTCGCGATCAGCGGCGCGGTGAGCGGCGTTATTCAGCTGCTAGTGCCGCTCGAGCTGCGTCATGCCGGCTTTTCGGCGGGCGCCACCGGCGTGGCGTTCTCCGCCGCGGCGGGGGTCTACATCGTGGTGAGCGCCCTCGTCGTCAAGCTAGGGCGGCGCGCAACGACGGTCGTCTCGGCGACGTTGGCCGGTCTCACCCTGTCGTTGTCTCTGCTGCCGGCTGCACTGAGCAGTGGCGCAGCCATCCTGGTGGCGGTGCTCGTCGCGTCCACCGCCCCGCGGGCCGTGGTCAGCACGGTGGCCTACCCGCTGGCGACCGACTCGGCGGCCCGTAGCGGACTGGCCGACGGCCTCGTCATCGGCCTGCTCAACGGCACCTGGGCCGGCGGGCTGGTGCTTGCCCCCCTGCTCGCCGGCGCCGTCGACCAGGTCGCCGGAGCGGCGCCGGCTTACCTGGTCGCGGTCGTGCCCGGCGTCCTCGGCGCACTGTGGCTGCTGCGTCGCCGCTCCGGCCCCAAAGATTCGCCGGCCACGCCGGCCACGCCGACCACGCCGATCGCGCCCGCCACGCCCGCCACGCCGGCCACGCCCGCCACGCCTCGAGCGTCGTCCACCCCCGCCACGGCCGCCACCGCCAAGCCGCCGACGGCCGAGCACGAGCTCGCGGGCGCGACCGCCTGACCCGCGACCGCCTGACCCGCCACCGCCACCGGACTACCGCGCCTCGAGCCGCCCGCGCCGCTGGAGCTCGTACAGGTCCTCGCGCGTGCGCACGTACTGCATGGAGGCATCGACGTACGGTTGGTAGTCCCAGGCGAATACCTCACCGACCGCCAGCGCCGCCGCCACCACCCGGCGTTCGCGCTGGCTCTCGAGCACCCGACGCTCGATGTCGGCCAGATCGAGACGACGTTCCAACTCGGCACGCAACTCGCCCACCACCGCGCCGCCCCGGGGCGACTGGGCCAGGTTCACGAGCTCGAGCGGATCCTGCGAGAGATCGAACAGCTGGTCCGGATCATCGCGGCACACGATCAGCTTCCACCGCCCCTCGCGGATCATCACCGCCGGCGCGTTCACGCCCTCGGCGTGGTATTCGCAGATGACCGGCCCCCGCTCTATGTCTCTCTCGCCCGCCGCTTCCGACCTTACCGCCCCCGACCCCACCGTCCCGACCGCCTCGGACCTTACCGCCCCCGACCCCACCGTCCCCACCGCCTCCGACCTCACCGCCCCCGACCCCACCGTCCCGA
>JAFAZZ010000345.1 GCA_019239375.1 Solirubrobacterales bacterium
CTCCGCGCGGAGGTTGCCGTCGATCTCCTCGTAGTCGCTGTCGGACAGCTTGCCGGTGCTGTGGTCGAGCTCGGCGTCGCGCAGCTCGCGGAACTTGGCCTCGCGGGCGGCTTCGAGCTCAGCCACGCCAGGCGCCGCGGAATCCCCGGACGGCCGCGGGGCACTGCGCAGTGGCGCGGTCACAAACACCACCAGGCCGCCAAGGACGGCGAGCACGATCAGGAACTCCAGCGGGCCGCTCATCCTCAGGCGGGCTCGCGGACCGGAAGACGGGGGGAGGCGGAGGGACGCGTGCTCTTGCGAACCGCGGCCCGCCGACGGGCCAGCGACGGCACGGGCCACAGCGCGATCAGCCCGCCACCGCCGATGATCAGCGCGCCCAGCCAGATCCAGGTCACCAGCGGATCCACGATCAGCAGGAACTCCGTGGGCCAGGGATGGGTGACGAACCGCCGCGCGATCTCGGCCACAGCGAGATCGCGCTCGGCCCACAGCGCGCTCATCGCCTGCTGCGCGCGCACCGGCGGCATCTTGGCCGCCTGTGTCATCACCGACGGCGCGTAGTTGGCGAACAGCCTGTCGCCCTGGTTGATGAGCGGCGCCAGATGGGAGGGATCGACGTTGATCACGGTCCAGATGTCGCGCCGCGGCCCGGCGTCCAGCCCGACCTGACTGTCCGAGTTGGCCGTGTCGAAGAACTTCCCGATCAGGCCGTCGGCCGGATTTTGGGAGGGGTAGAAGTTGCGGATCGTGTTGACGGTGGTGACGTGCTTGCCTGCCTTGCTCACGTCCAGCACCGCGCCGAACGAGATCTTCTGGCTTGACACCGCCTCGGTCGGACGCACGTAGCGGATCGTGTAGCCGTCGACGCTGGCCTTCTGCCCCGGCGAGAGCAGCACGTCTTGCGAGTGCTGGAAAGAGGACGATGCCGCGACGCCCACGAGCAGCACGGCCAGGCCGGCGTGGACGATGTACCCGCCGTAGCGCCGGCGGTTGCGGCCGACCAGCCCGACCAGGGCGACGGGCACCGGATCGTGGGTCAGCGCGCGCCGCGCCGCCGTCCCGCGCCACAGCTCCTGCACGACGGTGGCCAGGACGAAGCCGGCGAGCGCGAACATGATCAGCGCGAATGGCCGCGACCTCGGACCCCCGGGCCAGACCGCGAGCACGACGAACGTGACCCCGCCGACGAACACCGGGATCGCGAAGCTGCGTCGCAGGTTGGCCACCGTGACCCGGCGCCAGGCGATGATCGGGCCCACCCCGGAGAGCAGGACCAGGATGAGCGCCAGCGGCACGATAAACGGACGGAAGGCCGGCGGCCCGACCGACACCTTGGTCCCGGTCAGCGCCTGGGAGATCAGCGGGAAGAACGTGATCCAGAAGACCACCGCGACCATCGCCACCAGCACCAGGTTCTGAAACAGGAACACGGCCTCCCGGGACAGGAGCGACTCGAGGCGCGCGTCGGATCGCAGCTGCTGGCGGCGCCAGAGGATCAGCCCGATCGAGCCGATGACCATCGTGGCGATCAACAGCACGAACGGAATCCCGAGGGTGGACGCGCCGAACGCGTGGATCGAGTCGAGGATGCCCGAGCGCACCAGAAACGTCCCCAGGATGGACAGCGTGCCGCTGGCCAGGACAAGCGACGCGTTCCACACCTTCAGCATCCCCCGCTTCTCCTGGATCATGATCGAGTGAATGAACGCGGTGATGCACAGCCATGGCATCAGCGCCGCGTTCTCGACCGGATCCCAGGCCCAGTACCCGCCCCACCCGAGCTCGGTGTAGGACCAGCGCGCGCCGAGCAGGATCCCGACGCCGAGGAACAGCCACGCCGCCAAGGCGAAGCGCCTGGTCACCGAGATCCACTCCGCCCCGAGCCGGCCCGTCACCAGGGCGCCGACGGCGAACGCGAACGGGATGGTCAGCAGCGTGTACCCCGAGTAGAGCATCGGCGGGTGGATCATCATGCTCGGGTGAAGCAGCAGCGGATCGAGGCCCGCGCCCTCGGTCGGGGGCTGGGCGCTCGTCGCGAACGGGTTGGCGAAGAACACCGCCAGCGAGGTGAAGAAGGCGCCGAAGCCGAGCAGCACGGCGGTGGCGTACGGGGCGATCTCGCGGACCCGGCGCCGGGTCAAAAACAGGATCAGGCTCGACCACACCGACAGCAGGAACACCCACAAGAGCAGCGAGCCTTCCTGCGAGGACCATGCCGCGGCCAGCTTGTAGAAGGTGGGCGTGGTGGTCGAGGAGTGCTGGGCCACGACATCGAACGAGAAATCGGAGCGCAGGAACGCCGCCTCGAGGATCGCGAAGGCGAGCGTGGCCAGACCCGCGAGCGCGTAGACGGCGCGGCGCCCCGAATCGATCCATTCGCGCCGGTCGCCCCGTGCCCCGTAGAGCGAGGCGCCGATGCCGTAGACGGCGACCCCTAAGGCCATGATCAGCAGCGCGCGTCCGACGGTCGCCATCTCAGAACCTGCCTAGTGGTCTCTCCACGTAAGTACGGTCGCACCGAGAGGTGCGACTGGTGGATGCCAGGCAAGGACGCAGGACCCGACGTGTGCCACTGGCACACGAGGGTCCGAGGACGACGCCTGGCGCCGCGGGACGCGCCTGGAATGCGAGCGTATTTGCGTGAGCGACCACTTACTCGGACGCGGCCGCCGCCTGATACTTGGACGGGCACTTGGTCGTGAGTGAATTCTGCTGGCCGATGTATGTGGATCCTTGCTCGCGCACCGCGACCATCACGGCTCGCCCGGCGGCAAAGGGATCGGGCACGACCCCGGTGTAGCGGACCGGGACCGACATGTGGAGCTTGGGATCGCGGATTCGGAACAGCAGCGCGGCCCCCTGATGTTCGACCGACCCGTCCACGACGGTGCCGGCGAGCTCGTAGGTCTGCCCCGGCCTGCCCTGGGTGAGCAGCTGCGACGCGGTGAGCTCCTTGTTGCCGGCGCTGAAGCTCACGTAGACGAGCGCCGCCGCCAGCAGCAGGGCGGCGGTCAGGGCGACTATGAGCCGGATGACACGCTTGCGGCTGGGATCCATGCCTGATGCTGATTCTCCCACACGCCGCCGGACCGGCCCGCCGCCGCTCATGGCCCTGGGCCCCCTGCCGATTAACGTCGTATTAGCAGGATGCCTGCCCCCTCTGATTAGAGAAACGAATCGCGGCAAGAGGCGTTATAGGTAGAGATGCTGGTCAAATCAAAACAGAGCAAACGAAGCGGCCGTCACCGGCAGGTCCGCGGCGAGCACGGCGCTGGGCGCCTGAGCGCGCCTTCCCCGAGCGTTCCCGCGCGCGAGGCCCGGCACGGCGGGCCCTCCCTGGACCGCGCGCTATACACGTGCGAATGCGGCTACGCGTTCGAGGCGGTGGTCACCACTTCGGTTGGTTGCCCGCACTGCACGCGCACCCAGGCCTGGTAGCCGCCCGCCGATCCCGAAAGTCAAGAGCCGGACCGCTCACAGCGCGTCGAGGGCCGCGTTGAACGTCTTGCTCGGGCGCATCGCCTCCGCGACCTTGTCGATATCGGGGCGGTAGTAGCCGTCGAGGTCGACGGACGACCCCTGGACCGAACCCAGCTCCTCGACGATCTTCTCCTCGTTCTCGGCCAGCTTCTGGGCGAGGGGCGCGAAGCGTTCGGCCAGCTGGGCGTCTTTGTCCTGTTCGGCCAGCGCCCTCGCCCAGTAGAGCGCGAGGTAGAAGTGGCTGCCGCGATTGTCCAGCTCGCCCACCTTGCGCTTGGGGGCGCGGTCCTCCTCGAGGTGGCGGCCGATGGCGCGATCGAGCGTCTGCGCCAGTAGCCTGGCGCGCGGCTTGTCGTCCTTTTCGGCGAGCAGCTCGAGCGACGGGCCGAGGGCAAGGAACTCCCCGAGCGAATCCCACCGCAGATGGTTCTCCTTGATGAACTGCTGCACGTGCCGGGGAGCGGAGCCGCCCGCGCCGGTCTCGAACAGGCCGCCGCCCTTCATGAGCGGGACGATCGAGAGCATCTTGGCGCTGGTCCCGAGCTCCAGGATCGGGAACAGATCGGTGAGGTAGTCGCGCAACACGTTGCCGGTCACCGAGATCGTGTCCTGGTCGGCCCGGGCGCGCTCCAGCGTCCGGCGCGCCGCCGCGGTCACATCGAGGATCGCGATATCCAGCCGCTCGGTGTCGAGTTCCTCGAGCGCGCTCTCCACCTTGCGCAGAACCTCCGCGTCGTGGGCGCGGGTTTCGTCCAGCCAGAAGATCGCCGGCGTGCCGGTTTCGCGCGCCCGGGTGACCGCGAGCCGGATCCAGTCCCGGATCGGCGCGTCTTTGGTCTGGCACATGCGCCAGATGTCGCCCGCTTCGACCTGGTGCTCGAGCAGCGTCTCGTCTCGGTCGTGCACGACGCGGAGCGCACCCGGGCGGTCGATTTCGAACGTCTTGTCGTGCGAGCCGTACTCCTCGGCCGCCTGGGCCATGAGCCCGATGTTCGGCGTGGAGCCCATTTTGGCCGGGTCGAACGACCCGTGCCGGCGGCAGTGCTCGAGGGCCTCGGCGTACAGCGCGGCATAGGAGTGGTCTGGGATCACGAACTTGGCGTCTTGCTGCTCGCCCTCGGCGTTCCACATCTGCCCGGATGAGCGGATCGCCGCCGGCATCGACGCGTCGATGATCACGTCGCTCGGGACGTGGAGGTTGGTGACGCCGCGGTCGGAGTCGACCATGGCCAGGGGCGGTCCGTCGTCGTAGGCGGACTCGACTGACCCTTGGACGGCGGCGCGCTGATCGTCCGGCAGCGACTCGATCGCTCTGAGCAGGGCCCTCAGGCCGTCGTTGGCGTTGACCCCGGCGGTCTTCAGCGCGTCGCCGTGCTCCTCGAAAAGGTCCTTGAAGTAGGCGCGGACGACGTGCCCGAAGATGATCGGGTCGGACACCCGCATCATGGTCGTCTTCAGGTGGACCGAGAACAGGACCCCCCGTTCCCTGGCGTCGGCGATCTGCTCGGCCAGGAAGGCCTCCAGCGCGGCCCGGCGCATCAGCGCGCCGTCGATGATCTCGCCGTCTTGCACCTCGATGGCCTCCTTGAGCACGGTCACCTTGTCGTCAGCGTCGACATGCTCGATCTTCACCGTCCCGCCGCGGCGGACCGTGCGCGATCGTTCCGTCGCGCGGAAGTCGTCCTGGCTCATGGTCGATACGTGCGACTGCGAGTCCGATGACCACTCCCCCATTGAGTGCGGGTGCTGACGGGCGTACTCCTTGACCGAGGGCGGCGCGCGGCGATCCGAGTTTCCCTGGCGCAGGACTGGGTTGACCGCGCTGCCCTTGACCCTGTCGTAGCGGGTTCGGGTGTCCCGCTGCTCGTCGTCGTCGGGCTCCTCAGGGTAGTCCGGGATCGCGTACCCCTTGTCCTGGAGCTCCTCAATCGCCGCCTTGAGCTGGGGCACCGAGGCGCTGATGTTGGGCAGCTTGATGATGTTGCCCTCGGGCTCCTGCGCGAGCTCGCCGAGCTCGGCAAGGGCGTCGGCGACGCGCTGGTCCTCGTCGAGGCGATCAGGGAACTGGGCCAGGATCCGCCCGGCCAGCGAGATGTCGCGGACCTCGATCTCGACGTCTGCCGCCCCGGCGAATGCGCGGAGGACGGGCAGCAGCGAAGTCGTGGCCAGCGCGGGCGCCTCGTCGGTCAAGGTGTAGACGATCTTCATGGCCCCGCACCCTACCCACCGACGGCTCGGGCCAGATCGGCCCAGAGATCCTCGACGTCCTCGAGCCCCACGCTGAGACGAAGCAGTCCGGGCGGTACGCGGGTTGGCTCCCAGCGCGCCCGCGCCTCGAGCGTCGAGCCGACGCCGCCCAGGCTGGTCGCGTTCTCGATGAGCTCGAGGGCGTTTTCCACGCGGGCCGCCTCCTCGCCATCGGCCACGTCGAACGACAGCAGCGGCCCGAAGGCGGAGACGTAGCGCGCGGCAACCGGGTCACCCAGGCCCGGGTAGCGGACCTGGCGCACGGTTGAGTGCTCCGCGAGCCGGCGGGCCAGCTCCAGCGCCGTGGCCGATTGACGCTCGACCCGTAGCGCGAGCGTCTTGATCCCGCGGAGCAGCAGCCAGGCCGCGTCCGGCGCGGCCACAATCCCCGACAGCGTCCGAAACTCGGCCAAGCGTTCGCGATCCTCCGCGCGAGCGCAGATCACGGCGCCGAGCAGCGCGTCGTGGTGGCCGGCGAGGATCTTGGTGGCGCTGTGCAGGACGAAGTCCGCGCCATGCTCGAGCGGGCGGAGCAGGACCGGGCTGAGCACGGTGTTGTCGACCACGACGATGGCGCCGGCCGCGTGGGCCTCCGCGACCGCGGCATCGAGATCGGGAAACGTCAGCATCGGGTTGGCGCACGGCTCCAGCCAAACGAGTTCGGCGTTGGGCGGCTCGCCCGTCTGATCGAAGGCGACGACGCTCACACCCCAGCGGGCCAGCTCGGTCTCCATCAGCGCAAACGTGCCGAAGTACCCGCCGTCGGCGACTGCCACCGTCGCCCCCGGCTCCAGCAGGGCCAGGATCAGTGCCGTGGTCGCGCCGGCGCCCGAGGAGAACAGCAGCGCGTGGCCGCCGTCGAGGTGGCCCAGGAGCCGCTCGGCCTCGTAGCCGACGGGATGGGCGTCGCGCTGGTAGAAGAATGGCCCGGGGGTCGCGTCTTCGTAGGCGTGGATCGTGGCGCGGTCGACCGGAGGCACTTGACCCCGGGCCAGCAGGGTCTCGCGCTTGCGGTCGGTCATGCCGCGAGCCGCGGCAGCTCGATCGCCGGGCAGCGGTTCATGACGACGAGCAGACCGGCGTCCAGGGCGCGCTGAGCGGCCGCCTCGTCGATCACTCCGAGCTGCATCCAGACCGCCCGTGCGCCAATGGCGATCGCCTCCTCGACGTGCGCGCCGGCCCTGTCCGCGCGCCGGAAGATGTCGACGACGTCTACCTGCTCCGGGGCCGGAATATCGCCAAGCGCCGGGTAGCAGGGTTCCCCGAGGAGGTTCTCGACGTGCGGGTTGACCGGAATGACGCGGAACCCCCGCGCCTGGAGCAGGCGGGCGATCCGGTGCGAGTCCCGGCGGGGGTCGGGGGAGCAGCCGACCACGGCCCAGGCGTGCGTCTCGGTCAGGACCCGGCGGATCGTCTGCGGGCTCGAGTGCTCGCCCATGGCTTTCAGTATGCCCGGGGCACCTCACAATCCGGTCCCTCCTAACGTTGTAGGCCTATGACGGCCGTCACCACCGCCACCGCGCGCGCGTCCTGGGCCCGCGTGGCTGGCGTCGCTGCGGTGGCAGTCACGGTGGCCTTGTGGGCGTCGGCGTTCGTCGCCATCCGCTACGCCGACCGCGCGCTGTCTCCAGGCGCGCTGGCCCTTGGTCGCCTGCTGGTGGGTAGCCTCGCGCTCGGGCTGCCCGTCCTGATCCGGCGCGAGCCCCTACCGGGCCGGCGGGAGCTGCCGGGCATCCTCGTGTGCGGGCTGCTCTGGTTCGGCGTCTACAACGTCTCGCTCAACGCGGCCGAGAACCGCATCGACGCCGGCACGGCCGCGATGCTGGTCAACGTCGGCCCGATCCTGATCGCGATCTTCGCCGGGCTGATCCTGCACGAGGGCTTTCCCCCCAGGCTGTTCGGGGGGTGTTTGGTCTCGTTCGCGGGCGCCGTCATCATCGGCGTGGCAACGTCGCAGCACGGCCTCCAGCAGAGCCTCGGCGCGATCCTCTGCCTGGTTGCGGCGTTCGCCTACGCGGGTGGGGTGGTGGCGCAAAAGCCGGTGCTGCGGACCGCCTCCCCGCTGACGGTGACATGGCTGGCCTGCACGATCGGAGCACTCAGCTGCCTGCCTTATGCGGGAACCCTGGCCCGCCAGCTGGGCCACGCCGGCAGCTCGACGATCGTCTGGACGATCTACCTCGGGGTGGCGCCGACGGCGATCGGCTTCGTCACCTGGGCCTACGCGCTGGCCCGCACGACCGCCGGGCGGATGGGCTCGACGACCTATCTGGTGCCGCCCCTCGCGCTGCTCTTTGGCTGGGCCTTCCTGGGCGAGGCGCCACCCTTCCTTGTCCTTCCGGGCGGGGCGTTATGCCTGGCGGGGGTCGCCCTAGCCCGCACCGGCGGCCGCCGCGCCCGCGGCGCGCAGAGCGGCCCACCCCTCCGTTAGCGGTCGCCGCCGAGTGCTGATCTTGCGCCGGTGCCGGGGGCGGGTTTTCCGCTTCGATCGAGGCTTCACCGAGTGCCGTACGTGGCCTTTCGGAGCGCCTCCCGTGGTATCCGCCGTGACGACGTAGAGGACGACGGCGTGCGCCGGCACCGGTGCGGTGATCGTGCCTTTAGTGGTCGTGGTTTGGTTCGTCCACAGGTTCTGGAGGTAGTAGCGCGAGGCTTTGGGTAGTCCCACGGCGCTCGCCCTCGTGCTGATCTGCACGGTGCTGGTTCCGCGGTTGAACAGCGCGACCGCGCGCGAGCCACTGACCAGTGGCTTGACCCACACCTGCCCCGAGCCCACCCGGTGTAGAAGCGTGCCCTGGACGCCCATGGGATCCTGATCGACTGCGATTACCCACGGGTTTTCGAGCATGCTGATGCTCGCGGGGGAAAGCGCCCGCGGATCGCTGCCCAGAATCAGCGGGGCGGAGAGCATGGCCCACATGGACAGCTGCGATTGCGCCTCGACGCTGCTCATGCCGAGCTCTGGGCCAAGGTAGTCAGGGTCGTTCCAGTGTCCCGGTCCGGCTGCTTCCGGGTGCGCGGCATCGTCGTCGAGGTTGCGCAGGACGCCCGCAAACGCGATGTTTCGAGTGAAGCCGACATCGGTGTCGGTCCGCCAGCTCTGGGCAATCTGGGGGGCCCACTGATAGTTGGCGTAGGACGAGGCGGCCAGTGACGGGTTCGTCCCGTCGATCTGACCTGGAACCCAGAAGTTGCACACGTTCAGCAGCATCGCCCGCCCGCTCGCATTGCTGCTCAGCGCGGCCGCGAACTGCTGGTACTGCGCGCGGGGATCGAGACCCTGCTGCCCAGCGCCGCAGAAATCCACCTTGACCGCGTCGAAGCCCCACGCCGCGAACGTATCGGCATCCTGCTGATAATGGCCGTACGACCCCACGCCCTGGCCATTGCAGCCGCTCGAGCCCGCGTCCGTGTATATCCCGGCTTCGAGGCCACGCTGGTGTAGCCAATCGGTCAGTGCGGCCATCCCCCCTGGCCACTGGTTCGGATCCACCACCAGCTCGCCGTTGGCGTTGCGTGCTCCGGTGGCCCAGCCGAAGTCAAGCCACACGATTCGGTAGCCCGCTCGCGCAAGGCCGGTCGAGATCAGCGAGTCGGCCACGGACACGATCGTCGACTCGTCGAAGTAGCCCCCGACGCCGTAGTAGGTGTTCCACCCCATATACGGTGTAGGTGCGAGGATCGCCGCGGTCGAACTCACCGGGAAAGCAAATACCAGGAGGAGAAGGGTTGCTGCCAAACCCAGTAGCCACCTCGACCAACCGACGACGGAGGCTGCCTGCCGCTTCGAGGTACCGCAGGACCCACCAGCTAGCTGGAACGAGCGACGCCGGTGGCCCGCATTGGCGCTCCGGCCCAAACCAGGCACGCTTCCCGGGTGCTGAACGCAAGCAACAGGAATGGCCCCGTAGACAATATGCGACGGAGCGGTGTGAGATGGAACTGATCATGCGAACGCTGGCCGACCCCGTGACCTATCGCCGATTGGTCTACCTGGTTTCCGCGCTCGTCCTCGGCCCAGTCTGGTTCACCGCGCTCGTGACGGTGTGGAGCCTGTGCCTCGGGCTGGCGATCACGCCCTTCGTGATCCCGGCCGTGATCGTGCTGGCCTACATGACGCGGGGCTTTGCCGCCGTGGAGGCCGAACTCGCGCGTTCCCTTCTGGACGTCGACGCTCGGGCGCCGGCTGGCGGCGCATCCGAGCCGGGCTTCTGGAGGTGGCTGCGCGGCTTGTTCGGGGGTGGGTTCTGGCAGGCGCAGGCCTATTTGATGCTCAGGTGGGTCGCCGGGTTCCCAGTCGCTTTGATCCTGGCGACGGTGTTGGCCACGGGTGTCGGCCTGCTGTTCGCGCCAGCCTGGATGCCCTTCGTCCACGGCGGGGCGCACCTCGGCTTCTGGCGACCGCACACCTTCGTGCAGTCGCTCGCGGTCGTGCCCGCCGGACTGGTCGTGCTCCCTGTCGGTGTGCTGATGGCCAAGCCGCTGGCGATCCCATTCGGGCCGATCGCCGCGGGCTTGCTGAACGGCGAGCCGGCGCCGGTGCCGGCGCCGCTTGCGGGCGCCGGCGCGCGGCGTCGCCCGTTGCACGCCCACCAGTCCCGGCGCGCGCTCGAGACGCACGCCGCGGCTGATGCGATCGTGGTTTTCGCGCTGGTCCTCATCTGGGCGGTCACTTCGCGCGGCTACTTTTGGCCGGTCTGGGTGGCGCTGCCCCTGGCCGCCGCCCTCGGGATCCACGCGTGGCTGGTGCTGCTCGCTGGGGAACCCGCGATCGTCCGGCAATTCCGCGGCAGCCGCACCCTGGCGGCCAGCGCCGGCGTCGGCGCCGTGGTCGCGGCTTACTTCACCGCCATCTGGGCGATCAGCGGCCATGGCTACTTCTGGCCGGTGTGGCCGATCCTCGCCATTGCCATCGTGCTGGCCGTGGAGCTCGCGGCGGTAATGCTCACATCCCCGCGGCGTGCCGAGATGGCGGAGCGGATCGAGACGCTCGAGACCAGTCGGGCAGGCGCGGTCGACGCCCAGGAGACCGAGCTGCGCCGGATCGAGCGCGACCTGCACGACGGCGCGCAGGCGCGGCTGGTCGCGCTCGGGATGAGCCTCGGCATGGCCGAGCAGAAGCTGAGCGAGGATCCGCAGCGCGCGGGCGAGCTGCTGGCCGAGGCCCGCGTGGGCGCCGAGCATGCGTTGCGCGAGCTGCGCGACCTGGCTCGCGGGATCCATCCGCCTGTGCTGGCCGACCGCGGGCTCGAGGCGGCGCTGGCCTCGCTAGCCAGCTCCACCCCGCTGCGTGTCGGGCTGACGGTCGAGGTGGCGCCGCGTCCCGCTCCGGCCGTGGAGAGCGCCGCCTACTTCGTCGCCGCCGAGGCACTGGCCAACGCCGCCAAGCACGCCCGCGCCCAGCAGGTCGAGATCACCGTCGTGCGCGCCGGCGAGGCGCTCGAGCTCGAGGTCCGCGACGACGGCGCGGGCGGCGCTGACCCCAGGGGAAGTGGCCTGCGCGGGCTCCGGCGGCGAGTCGAGGCGCTCGACGGCAGCCTGACCGTCACGAGCCCGCCGGGCGGCCCGACCATGATTCGCGCAGCGCTGCCATGCGGGTAGTCATCGCCGAGGACCACGTTCTGCTCCGGGACGGCATGACGCGGCTGCTGCGCGATAACGACATCGATGTGGTCGCCGCGGCCGGCGACGGCGACGGGCTGGTGCGCGAGGTGCTAGCTCGCCGGCCCGACCTCGCCGTGGTCGATATCCGCCTTCCCCCCACCTTCCATGACGAGGGGCTACGCGCCGCCCTCGAGGTGCGCCGTCGCGTCCCCGGCACCGCGGTACTCGTCGTCTCTCAGTACGTCGAACCGACCTACGCCGAGGAGCTCCTGGCCGATCGCGGCGGCGGCATCGGCTACCTGCTCAAGGACCGGGTCATGCACGTGGCCGATTTCCTGGAGGCGGTGCGGCGCGTCGCCGCCGGCGGCACGGCGCTGGATCCCGAGGTGGTGGCCCAGCTATTCTCCCGCCGCCGCCAGGACGGACCGATCGCGCGGCTCACCCCGCGCGAGCGCGAGGTGCTGGCGCTGATGGCTGAGGGCCGGTCAAACGCCGGCATCGCCGAGTCGCTGGTGCTCACCGTCGGGGCGGTCGAGAAGCACGTGCAGAACATCCTCTCCAAGCTCGACCTCCCCCAGTCGGCCAGCGACCACCGGCGCGTGCTGGCGGTCCTGGCCTACCTGCAGCAGACCGAGGACTGACCGCGCGCCCCCGTGTTCGCGGCATTAGGCCGTGGTGGCGAGCTGCTTGAACGGGTAGCAACCTTGCCGGACAACGCCGCTTCGCCGCCTCATCGGCGTACTTGAAAGGATTATCGGCATGATGCCTGGACCGGGACCAGATCAAGGCCTGCGCGGATTCCTGGAATATCTCGGCCGCGTGGACCCGCCGTCGGCCGCCGAGGACCAAGGGAGCGCACGGAGGTTCGCACGTGTCCGTCGCGCCCTGGCTCGACCGGTGAGGCGACGGCTCTCGCTGCTGGCGATCAGCCTGATGATCTGCTCCCAGGCCAGCCTGGCCCTCGCCGACGCCGCCGATTCGGTTCGCACCTACGTACCCCCGCCCGCGCCCGTGGCGAGCTGCCAGAGCCCGACGACGCCCTGCGGGCCGGTGCAGCTGCGCGCCGCGTTCAATCGGGCCGCCGCGCGCGCCAAGCTCCCCGCCGGGGCGGTCCTGAACGCCGCCAGCCAGGGGATGCGCGAGCTGCTCGGCTTCGGCGACCCTCACAATCCGCTGCGCTGGGATCCGAACAGCGGGCTGTGGGGCGGTTACACCTCGTACGGCACCTCCGATGCTCATCCGGCCTGGTGGCAGTCCGCGGTTGCCACCTGGGCGCTGGTGCGCTACCTGGAGGCGACCGGCTCCACCGAGGCCGCCTACCAGGACGTGCTCGACCGCACCTTCGAGCTCAACGTTTCACTTCCCGGGTCGCGGGCGCCGCGCAACTTCGCCAACGAGTACATGGACGACACCGGCTGGTGGGCCTTGGCCTGGACCGAGGCCGCGCGCTACGAACTGAACGTACGCGGGGACAGCCGACTCGCCGCCCGCTACCTGGCCGTGGCCGAGTGGGACGCGAGCTACATCGCTCGCGCGCCCCGCTCCTGCGGTGGCATCGTTTGGCAGCTCGGCTACCCGGCCGACACGATCTCGAACGCCGAATTCGCCGCCCTGAACGCCGAGCTGTACGCGATACGCCACGCGCGCGGGCAGTTCCACGACGATGGCAAGGCTGGCCGCTGGCTGCGCCAGGCCCGCTGGGCGCTTTCGTACCTCCGGTCGCGCAGCCTGGTGAACCTGCGCGCGGGAACCGTGCGCGATGGGCTGACCAGCGGGTGCCGCCCGGTGCCCGGACCGCTCACCTACACCGAGGGCGAGGTCGCCGATGCGTTCATCCAGATGGGCGCGGCGCTCCACGAGAGCTCCTACTTCGCCCTGGCGCGGACGTTCCTCGATTACACCATGAACCCCGCCAGCGGCATGTCCCGCGATCTGGTCCTGCAGGAATATTGCGAGTCGCGCCGGAAGATGTGCCACGGGCTGCGCCAGTTCGATCTGTCTTCGTTCAAGGGCATCTTCGTCCAGGCGGTCGCCGACTACGACCTCGCCACCGGCACTCACCTCTACCGCCCGTGGCTCCAGGCCCAGGCCGGCGCAATTCTCGCCCGCGCAGTGTCCGACGGTAAGCGCTGGACGCGGTGCGCCACCCCGCACCGCTGCCAGTTCGGCCTCTACTGGTCGCGGGACGTCGCCCCGGACTCGGCACCGGTTCCCGTCAGCCTAGCCAGTCAGACCGCGGCCCTGCAGGCGTTGGTGGCCACGCTCGCCGGATAAGCGGCTACCCGACAGGTAATTGCGGGCGAGCAGTCCACGCGCTACGTTCGGCGCTGTGGCGGTACAGGCGGCAGTCCTACACGCGGGAGCCGAGCGCGCGTCGATCGGCCAACTGCTGCGCGCCTGGCGCCGGCGGCGGAGCCTCAGCCAGCTCGAGCTCGCGCTGGAGGCGGATGTCTCCTCGCGCCACGTGAGCTTCCTCGAAACCGGGCGGGCGCGGCCGAGCCGCGAGATGGTGCTGCGGCTGGCCGAGCACCTCGAGATCCCCCTCCGGGAGCGCAATGGTCTGCTGCTCGCCGCGGGCTATGCACCGCTGTACGCCGAGCGCTCACTCTCCGAGCCGGAGATGGCGCCCGTGAATCAGGCCCTCGATCGCTTCCTACGCGCGCACGAGCCCTATCCCGCGGTCGTGCTCGATCGGCGCTACAACCTCGTCTCGGCCAACGACGCACTCGGGGGCGCTGCTCGACGGGACCGCCCCCGAGCTCCTCGCCCCGCCCGCCAACGCCCTCCGGGTAACGCTCCATCCGGAAGGAATGGCTCCGCGGATCGTCAACCTGAAGCAGTGGAGCGCCCACCTCCTGCACCGTCTGCGCCGCCAAGCCGCGCTCACGGCCGATCGCGAGCTCGACCGGCTGCACGATGAGCTCTCGGCCTATCCCGGCGTATCACTGGAGGCACCGCAGGAGGATGGATCTGCCGACCACATCGTCCTCCCCCTGCGGATCCGCGCCGCCGAGGGCGAGCTCGCCTTTTTCAGCACGATCTCGACGTTCGGCACCGCGGCTGACATCACGCTCGACGAGCTGATGATCGAAGCGTTTTATCCGGCCAACGCTGTGACCGCCTCGCATCTGCTCGCCGGCATCGCCGGCGCGTAACGGTCTAGGACCCGCGGTCGAGGACCCGCCGCGGGCCCGCGATGGCGGACTCGAGGAAGCCCGTGCTGTCGGGCTGCGTAAGCTGAGCAGCGGTGGCTGCGCCGACGAAAGCGGGCAGCGCTCGGCACGCCGATCGAGCCGAGCGCGACATGCCGGACGAGCTCCACCCCCGGCACCTGGTCGTGCGGGTGCTCGAGGTCGCGGCGATCATTGGCGTGGTCGCGATCGCGATCGGCGCGCTACCCGGCCTCGACGAGGTGCGCACCCGGTTCGCCGACGCCGATCCGGCCTGGATCGTCGCCGTGGCGCTGGCCGAGGTCGGGTCGTGCGGCGGCTACCTGCTCGTGTTCCGCTCGACTTTCTGCCAGCAGATGTCGTGGGGCCTGAGCTACGACATCGCAATGTCCGAACTGGCGGCCAACTCCCTTTTGCCGACCGGCGGGGCCGGCGGCCTGGCGCTCGGCGTATGGGCGCTTCGACAGGCAGGGATGCCAACAGCTCACATCGCGCGCCGTACTGTCGCCTTCTTCGTCGTCACGAGCGCGGCCAACTTCTTTGTTCTCATCGTGGTCGGGCTCGCCGTGTTCCTCGGGATCCTCGCTGGCCGAGGCTCGGCGCTGCTCACGCTCCTACCGGCGCTGATCACGGCGCTCGGCGTGCTGCTCGTCGGCCTGAGCCCGAAGCTCTTGCGTGCTCTGGGCGAGCACGGAGCCGACGCCGAACGCGACACCCTGACCGGGCGCGTGCGCCTGATCCTGCGCGCGTGGCTCGAGGCAACCGCCGACGGCGTCGATCAAGCCATCGCGCTGCTGCGCTCACGCAGCTTCGGCGTGATCGTCGGTTCCTTCGCCTACATGGCGTTCGACATCGCGGCGCTCGGGTTCGGCTTCGCCGCCGTCGGTCACGTGCCGCCGCTAGGCGTCCTCGTGCTCGGCTACCTGATCGGACAGCTGGGCAACCTCATCCCGTTGCCGGGCGGAATCGGCGGCACCGAGGGAGCTCTGGTGGGGGTGTTCGCGCTCTACCACGTCAACGTAAGCGAGGCCGCCGCGGCAGTCCTCCTCTACCGCCTGCTCCAGCTGAGCATCCCGTCCCTGCTCGGCGTGCCCGCTTTCGTCAGGCTCCGCCGGAAGCTGACGCGAGCCGAGCGGCCGGCGCTCGTGTGTCAGCCGCTCGGGCTCGACGTGGTCGAGCTGCCGGCGAAGACCTGACGCGCCGGGCGCTCGGGCTCGACGTGGTCGAGCTGCCGGCGAAGACCTGACGCGCGCCGGCGCTGCTTTACGCCGGCACCAGAATGTCGCGCAGCCGGAAGCGCGCCTCGTGACCCGGTAGCGTCGCAGTCCAGTCCGGATCGAGGGCCAGATATGACTCGGGGTCGCGGCTGATGATCCCGACCAGCACCTCGGTCACGATCCGGCCGCCAACCGGGCCGAGCCGGT
>JAFAZZ010000393.1 GCA_019239375.1 Solirubrobacterales bacterium
CGCGCCGGTTCGATGAAGCGCGCTGGTGGCTTCGATCCGCGAGCAGCCGGCGTCTTGGGCCGCTCTCTCCGCGGCTTGGAGGAGCATCCGCCCGACGCCCCGGCGACGCTGCCCCTCGTCGACGACGAGAGTGGTGATCCGACACCAGGGACACCTCTCGTGTGCCACCGGCACGAAGTAGCAGGTCGCGGCTCCGACGAGAACACCGTCCCGATCGGCGACGAGCACGCCGGCGCGCGGATCGTCCAGCGTGTTCGCGAGCGCGCCGCGCAGGGTGTCCGCGGGCTGCGGATAACCCAGGTGGTCGAACAGGCGCGCGAGCTGCTCGGCGTCCCCGACGCGAGCCGAGCGAACCCGCGGCCAACCAGCCGAGCGAACGCGCGGCCGACCCATTCAGGCCGCTCGCGCCAGCGCCTCGCCGTGGAGCAAGGCCCGCGCCGCCGCGAGTGTCGGCGCGGTCTGGAGCGACGCCTGTAGGCCCCGGCCGCCGCCGAGCTGCTCGACGTACCACGGATAGAACTTGCGCAGGTAGCGGGTGGCGCGGTCCTCACCCAGGTGCTCCACGGCCCGCTCGAGAACCCAGTCGAGCTCGGCCAGGATCTCCGCCCGACCGGGGTTTGAGGCACGCCGCCCCAGGACCTGCTCGAACAGCCACGGGTTGCCGAGCGATCCGCGGGCCAGCAGCACGCCGGCCGCGCCTGTCTGCTCGAACCCCCGGCGCACCTGCTCGGCCGTGTGCAGCCCGCCTGAGATGAGCACGGGCACCGGCAGCTCCTGCACCAATCCCCGGGCGAGCTCGTAGTCCGGCGCGCCCTTGTGGCGCTGGGAGGCGTGCCGGGGATGAATCGAAATCCCCACTACGCCACCGTCGAACACCAGCCGGCGCGCCACCTCTAGTCCGCTCACGTCCCCCGGCCGCTGACCGGAGCGCAGCTTGACGGTCACCGGCAGCCCGCTCCCGCCTGCCGCGGCCCGCGCCAGCGCCACCGCGCGCTCGGGCTCCTCGAGCAAAGCCGCCCCCGCGCCGGTCTTGCATACCTTGGGCACCGGGCAGCCCATGTTGATGTCGATCAGGTCGGCGCCGGCGGCGGCCACGCGCTCGGCCGCCGAGGCCATCACGTCCGGATCGTGCCCGAACAGCTGGACCGCGACCGGGTGCTCCTCGGGATGGATGCGCAGCAGCTCGCGGCAGGTACGCTCGTTGCGGTAGTGCACAGCGAAGCTCGAAACCATCTCAGACACCACCAGCCCGGCGCCGTGACGCTTGGCCTGCAGGCGGACAAACCAGTTCCCGATACCGGCCAGCGGCGCCAGGACAACACGGTTGGGGATCGATACTCCACCGAGGCGCCAGGGTTCGGCGAGCGACCGGGACATGAGGGTTTCATGGTACGAATCCCGCGATGAACCTGTTCGACGCGCTTCGCCCATGGACCCAGGTGGTGCTCGACCAGGTTCCGGACCTACAGCTGTTCGACGCGCACACGCACCTCGGCCAGAACGACCCGGACGGGATGAAGCAGACCGGCGAGGAGCTCGTCGCCTCGCTCGAACGCGCGAGCGCGCGCGGCGCCTTCGTGTTCCCGTTCCACGAGCCGGATGGCTACCGCCTCGCCAACGACGACGTGCTCGCCGCGGCGCACGCGGCGAAGGGGCTGCTCGTGCCGTTCTGCCGCGTCAACCCGCACGACAGCCCGGTGCCCGAGGCCGAGCGCAGCCTGGACGCCGGGGCCAAGGGAATCAAGCTGCACCCGCGTGCCGAGGCGTTCACGCTCGACCACCCAAACGTTCTCTCGATCGTGGCGCTCGCCAACGAGCGCTCGCTGCCGGTCCTCATTCATGCCGGACGCGGGATTCCCGCGCTTGGCCTGCACGCCGTCCAGCTGGCCGAGGCCTTCCCGAACGCCCGGCTGATCCTCGCTCACGCCGGCACCAGTGACCTGTCCTGGATCTGGCGCGCGGCGGCCGACCTCCCGAACCTCCTGTTCGACACGGCCTGGTGGATCCCGGCCGACCTCGAGGCGCTGTTCTCCCTCGTTCCGCCGGGACAGATCCTGTTCGCCTCAGACGCTCCGTACGGCAACACGCTCATCTCGGCCGCCTTCCAGCTGCGCTGGGGCCTGGAGCTCGGGCTCTCGCACGACCAAATCCGTTCGATCGCCGCGGAGCAGTCGCTCCGGATCGCCGCGGGGGCGCCCCTCCAGCCCTGTGGTCCGGCCATCGGCGAGCGCGAGCGCGCCCCCCACCTGCTGCTCGATCGGGTCGCCTTCTTCCTGCTCTTCAGCGCGCTGGGCGCGATGCGGGGCGTCGACCCGACCGAGATGCTCGCGCTCGCCCGCCTCGCTTGCGATGTCCCCGACGAGATCGACGACGCGCCCGTGTTCGCCGCAATTCGCGGCCTGCTCGACGACTACGAGGAGTACACCGCGGAGAACCCCGACTCGCGGCGGCGGATCACCTTCCTGATCCTGGCCGCGACGGTGGCCAAGACGCCGGACGTGCCGATCCCGGCCGAGGCTGTGGAGCGGCGTTCCGCTCCCAGATCAGCCGCAGGCCGGTCAGCGTGAGCAGGTCGTCGACATCGTCGATCGTCTCGCGGATGAACGGGACCAGCACGCCGGCCAGGCCGCCGGTGGCGATCACGTACGTGGCTGGCCCGAGCTCGGCCCGCAGCCGTCGCACGATCCCCTCGACCTGACCCGCAAAGCCGTACACGATCCCGCTCCGGATCGCATCGACGGTGGACTTGCCGATCAATGACCGCGGCCGGGCCAGCTCGACCTTGGGCAGCTTGGCCGCCCGGTCGTACAGCGCATCGATCGAGATCTCCGCGCCGGGGGTGATGATGCCGCCCAGGTACTCCCCGGCCCCCGACACGATGTCGTAGGTGATCGCGGTGCCGAAGTCGACGATCACGCAGGTGTCGCGCACTTTGTCGTAAGCGGCCACCGCATTGGCCAGGCGATCGGCGCCGACCTCGTGCGGGTTGTCGTAGCGAATCGGCATCCCGGTCCGGATCGAGGGTCCCACCACCAGCATCTCGTGTCCCAGGTAACGCCTGGCCATCAGGGTCCACTGCTCGGAGAGCTGAGGCACGGTGGAGGACACGATCGATCGGTCAACGTCTCCGAATGCCATCCCCCGCAACCCAAGCAGGTTGGACAGCGCTGCCCCTAGCTCGTCCCCGGTCCAGTCGCGTACGGTGGCGAAGCGCCAATGCTCCGCCACCGTCGTCGCCCCGTCGGCGAACAGGCCGAAGTGCGTCTGGGTGTTGCCGACGTCGACGACCAGCAGCATGGGCGAACCCTAGCTTGCCGGCGTCACGCCCCTACACGAGTGGGTCGCCGACCCGCCGGACCTCCTGGCCCGCGCCACCGAGCGCCGCCAACGCGTCGGCCAGCCGCCCGCCGTGGGGCAGCGTCAACTCCGGATCGAGCTCGAGCAGCGGGACGAGCACGAACCGGCGCGAGACCACCTCGGGGTGCGGGAGGTTCAATCGCTGCGACGAGTAAACGAGCGAATCCAGCAGCAGCACGTCGACGTCGATCGCCCGCGGGCCGTGCCGCATCCCCCCGGCCTGGCGTCCGAGTGCCTGTTCGACCTCCTTGCACGCCATGAGCAGCTCATCCGGCCCGAGCCTGGTCTCCACCCGTACGCACGCGTTGTAGAAGTCGCGCTGGTCGAGCACCAGTCCCACCGGCTCGGTTTCGTACACCGAAGACGAGGCCACGACCTTCACGCCGCGGGCCGGCAGTTCGCGCACCGCCGCCTCCAGATGACCCCGCCGGTCGCCGACGTTCGACCCCAGGCCGAGGAAGCCCGGCGTCATTCCGCCTCGCGCCACACCTCGACCGACACCTCGCTAACCGGCAGCGCCATCGGCGGCTCCGGCTTGGCCGCCTTGACCCACACCGCTCCCAATTCGTAGCGCTCGAGCAGCCGGTCGGCGATCGCGGCGCACAGCCGCTCGAGCGTCTTATAGGAGTGCTGCTGCGCGACGAGGTTGGCCATCTCGCACACCTGCGCGTAATCGACCGTGTCCTCGATCCGGTCGGTGACGGTCGCGTCGCACTCGCCGACGTCGAGCCGGAGGTCCAGCAGCAGCCGTTGGCCGACCTCGCGTTCGGCCTCGGTGACCCCGACGTGCGTGAACAACGAGAGCCCGCTGACCTCGATCGCCACCTCGGGCTCGGGGTGCCCCTCCTCCTCGTCGTCCTCCTCTACCTCGTCGTACTCGTCCGGTTCTTCCATGGCGCGCTGACCGTAGCAGCCGCGACCCTCAGCGCGTCGCGAACGGGCGCCACATCGTGAACGCGGAACACGCGCGCCCCGCGCTCGTAAGCCAGCACGTTGGTGGCGACCGTCGCGGCCACCCGCTCGTCCACTTCACGCCCGGTGAGACGGCCCAGGAATGCCTTACGCGAGGTCCCGATCACGACGGGTCGCCCCAGCTCGACCAGCTCGTCGAGCCGGCGCAGCAACTCAAGGTTGTGCTCGAGCGTCTTGCCGAAGCCGATCCCGGGATCGACCAGGATCCGTTCGCGCGCGACGCCCTCCGCCACCGCGTAGGCCACCCGCTCCTCCAGGAAGCCCTTGATGTCTCCGACGACGTCGTCGTAGCGGGGATCGCGCTGCATCGTGCGCGGGTCGCCGAGCATGTGCATAAGGCAGCAGTCCGCGCCGGCACCCGCCACGAGTCCGGCCATCTTCGGATCACCGCGCAGCGCCGTCACGTCGTTGACCAGGGTCGCCCCGGCGTCGAGCGCCCGCGCCGCCACCCCGGCCTTCGACGTGTCGATCGAGATCTGCGCGCTGATGCCCCGCTCGAGCAGGCCCTCGATCACCGAAATCACCCGCCTCAGCTCCTCGGACTCGGCCACGGGTTCGGCGCCCGGCCGCGTCGACTCTCCCCCGACGTCGAGGATCGCCGCACCCTCGGCCT